>CAZAPB010000127.1:0-4333 GCA_964486835.1 uncultured Planctomycetia bacterium | reverse complement strand
ATTGGTCTTGCCGCACTGACTGGGAAACGCCGCCGCGATATAATGAATTTTACCTTGAGGGTTCTCTATTCCAACGATCAGCATATGCTCAGCCAGCCACCCTTCTTTGTTGCCGAGCGCTGAAGCAATGCGCAGAGCCAGGCATTTTTTACCTAGAAGCACATTGCCGCCATAATTAGATCCGACACTCCAAATCGTATTATCTTGGGGAAAATGACAGATGTAACGCCTATCCAGATTAAGATCCGCTTTGCCGTGAAGGCATTTGGTGAAATCACCCTCCGCGCCCAGTTCATCCAAAGCCGCTTGGCCCATGCGCGTCATGATACGCATGTTCAAAACTACAGAAATACTGTCAGTCAGCTCGATCCCGATCTTATTAAATGGGGACTTGGGGATCCCCATGATAAAGGGCACCACAAACATTGTCCGGCCTTTCATGGATCCTCTAAAAATATCGCCGACCTTTTGATAGGCTTCTTTGGGATCCATCCAGTTGTTCGTGGGTCCGGCCTCCTGCTTGGTTTTGGTGCAAATAAAAGTCAGGTGCTCAACACGGGCCACATCATTTTCAGCACTGCGTCCATAGAGACAGCCGGGCCATTTTTGTTGGTCCAATTCCTCAAGCTCGCCGTTTTGAATGGCCTGCTGAGTCAGGCGCTTCCTTTCCGCTTCCGAGCCATCGCACCAGATCACGCGGTCAGGGCCACAAAGTGAAGCGGCCTCTTCGACCCACTTAAGTAAAGCATTGTTGCTGGTTGGCACTGCGCTGGTGATCATTTGCTTGCCCTCACATGTTAGATGGTTGTTACGGTTGATACGGTTGATACGGTTGATAGAAAATAGTGCCGGGAGTGGACCTGAGCGGGATCGAACCGCTGGCCTCCTCATTGCGAACGAGGCGCTCTACCAGCTGAGCTACAGGCCCTGATTCCCTTGTGAGACAAAAAAATTATTTCAACGAACCTCGGACCCAATTCATATAATCCGATGATACACCGTCTGCTTTAAAAAAAATAAACTCCGGAACTTCATAGGGGTGACAAGCCCGGATCGCTTTTTTCAGCTTCGGTAGACCGGAGCGCACGGTCTTAATCAATACCAAGGTCTCTTTTGTGCTTTCAACCCTGCCCTTCCAGCGGTAAACAGACTCAAAACCATCTCTAATCGAGACACACGCCGCCAACCCTTGCCGGATCAGCGAGCGCGCCAACTTCTTCGCGGTTTTTTTGTCTGGCATTGTCGTCCAGACAACAATCAAGCTCATTAAAAACGAAGCGTGACTTTGTATCTCTCCGCATCCTGCTGTTCAAGAATGATATGACCCTCGCGCGCAAGCCAACCCAAGCTCATCAGGACAACATTCCTATCCTTGTCCGTACCATTAACCAGCTCGTCCAGCGTGCATGTCCTGCGATTATCTAGAAAATGCCAGATATCTCCGGCAACAATGCCGATTTCGGTGATCATATTTTTAACCCTCCAGAACATCGGTGCACTTAGGCTATGTAAAAAGACAGAGCCCTATCATAAAGGCCCCGGCGAAAGAAATCAAGGCTTCATTCATCATTCATCCGGAATGAGACGCTCTTCCGGAGATTTCTTGTTGTAGCTTTTGCATTGCGGACACTGTGATATCTCTTGATGTGTCGAATCAACATAAGTATAAGCGCAGATCTTGCATTCCCAGACATCCGCTTCAGGACGGACAAACTTCGGCAACACCGCTTTCTTTTCAAAAAAGATCCACAGGACAAAGATGACCATCAGCGAAGACATCACATACAAGAAAATCGCGGTCGATATGTCAACAGGGATCAACGCGATTCCTCTAAAACTCCGGAAAGACGCAACCTCTTTCGCCTTTCCTCCTCCGACAGATCCAGATTCGGTGTAGACTTGGAACCGCTGACAAGATCTTTTAAGCTTTGCAGGAACCTTCGGCCCAGAGGCACACTGACAACATCGCCGGTCTGTTGACGCCCGGTAGTCTCCGTCGGCAGCTCGGCCGCGGCGGAGAGATCTGAAGGCCTGCGATAGAATGACTGAGAAAGTTCGGGCTTGGACTCAACCAGCGTCTTGAACATCGCGTCATCGATAACAGCCCCCAAGGATACCAGCTCCGGCCGCGGTCTCTCGGCTTTCTTAGGAGGACTGACAATGATCTTGATTGAAAAAAACCAAAAAAAATGCCACAAAAGTGAGACGGCTGCCGCCGTGATAAACGTCCGGTCGGTAAACGACCAACTGCGGTACTCCCTAGGATTTAAACCGCGCGGGGCCATACCGGTTTAGGCACCTTTCTGGTTGGTCGCAATATTGATCTGGGAAACTCCGGCATCGCGGCACAGGTCCCACACTTCAACGACACGCCCCAGAGAGGAGCTTGAATCAGCCTTGAGAAGCACCATCTTATTCTCTTCGGCGGCAACACGGATCTCGCGCGTCAGATCAGCGATATTGCTGGGTTTGTCATTGAGGAACAAAAGGTCCTGTCCGGTCAGCGTGATCGTGAGGTTGCGACTGCTTAACACCTCGCTGGTCACAGCCTTGGGCAGTTTTACCTTGATGCCGGGCTGGATCACGAAATTGGAAGTAAGCATGAAAAAAATCAAAAGAAGGAATACCACATCGATGAGAGGGGCCATATCCAGCTGACCCTTCTTGATCTCGGTGCGACGTTTGAGACGGGTGAAGCGCATCTTAGACGTCTCCCCTCTTATTCATCGCGTTTTTCGGCAAGCATATTCAACAAGTCCGTGGCACTGCGCTCCATGTCCAGCACAAAACCGTCGACGCGGCTGACCAGATAATTATAAGCCACATAAGTTGGTATCGCGACACAAAGACCAAACACCGTCGTCAAAAGTGCCTCCCAGATGCCCCCCGCCAAATCACCGGGGTTGACCGGATTAAGCGCCGTCGCCTTGTTTTCTATAACCTGAAAAGCGGCTACCAGACCGGTAACCGTCCCAAGGAGCCCCAAAAGCGGCGCCACATGCGCCACCGTCGCAAGCACCGGCAGATTACGCTCAAGCCGAGGCACTTCATGAACTGACGCATCCTCGATCGCTTCCCTGACCTCATTGCGCGGACGATCATGTTTGAGAATGCCCGCTTTGAGAATGTTGGCAATGGGGCCGCCCGTTTTATCACATAGGTCCAGAGCCTCCATGATCTTGTTACGCTTAATGGATTTTGATATCTGCTCCATGAATGCTTTGGTATCTATCTCTTCCTGCCTTAACCGGATCAAACGCTCGACGATGATCATCATCGCCACGACCGAACATAGAAATATCGGCCACATAATAGGGCCGCCCTTTTGCATGAATTCCCACATACCGTGTCTACCCCCTTTTATTTTTTAAATTTTTCCGAATCAAATCGGCCTTGTCAGTTCTGCCTTGAGCTCGATACACCTCTTCCAGATCCGACTGGATACTTTCACGCAAAGACGCCGGAGGATCCTTGGCGGCTTCTTCCAAATAGATCTGCGCCTCGCGCAAAGAACCGTCTGTTTTCAGCACCGCAGCCAGTTTTTGGTAAGCCTGAGTCCGGTAAGGCTCATGAACCGATTGGTTAATAATATTCAGATAATCCTGCCGAGCCTCATCCGCCTTACCTTGCGAAACCAAAAAATCGCCTACCTTCAGTAACCCTTTGGCGGCCAGCTCACTACCGGGATACGCGTGAGCCAACAAACGCAATTCTTTGACAGCCGCCCAAATGTCACCTTCCCGTTCGTAGGCCATCGCAATAGAAAAAAAAGCATCATCAACCTGAGCGCTCTTAGGAAAATCACGGCATATCCTCTGGTAATAACCGCGCGCCGCTTCATACTTGCCTTTATTGTAGCTGTATTCACCTAAACCGTACAGGACATCCGCGGCGGTGTCGCTCTGGGGATAAAGCGTCAAATATTTCTCAAACTCGGCGACCCCTTCCTTCTCCCTGTTCGTTCGAAAATAACTCAAGCCCAGCTGGTACTGCGCCATCCGTCCGATCTCAGTTTGAGGGTAGGCGGTATTCACTTCGCGATAGACAGCCATCGCCTCCTCGAACCGTGAAAGATTAAAATAACAATTGGCCAACTGAAAACGAGTTTTTTCATTCAATGGACTGTCCGGGAAAAGCGCGCCAAATTTCTCAAAATGGGCCGCGGCTTTGGCATCACGACCGTTTTGCAGCATCGCCGAACCTATCCTATAGTAAGCCTCATCCCTCAGATGGCTATTGGGAAAATTAACCAGGAGACTTTGGAATCCAAGAATCGCCGAGTCCGGCCGCCCCAACCGTGCCAACACAGAGCCAACCTGATATTGCGCATAAT
>CAZAPB010000126.1:0-4394 GCA_964486835.1 uncultured Planctomycetia bacterium | reverse complement strand
TTACGGTTGATGATATTAAAGCGGCTCAAGAGGCCGGCGTGACGGTGTGCGCCGAGAACCGTATTCAGGAGGCCAGGGAAAAGGTTCCTTTGATCCCGGCCCAGTGGCACCTGGTGGGGCATTTGCAGAGCAATAAAATCAAGGATGCCATCGAGCTTTTTTCCATGGTGCAGTCCGTCGATTCGGTGCGTCTTGCCGGAAAGATCAACGAGGCGGCGGCGCTGGCCAATAAGGCGGTCGATGTTCTATTGGAGATTAACATCTCCGGAGAGGAGCAGAAATACGGATTCTCTCCCGAGGAGATTTACAGAGTGGCCGAGGAGCTAGCACCCATGACGAACTTGCGCGTGCAGGGTCTTATGGGGATAGCTCCTAATACGGGGGATGTATCAGCCCGACGGGATTCATTTAAGAAACTGAGGAATGTTTTCAGCGTGTGTAAGACCATGAAAAGGGATAATTTCCAGATGAAGCATCTTTCAATGGGGATGAGCGATGATTTCCAGATCGCGATCGAGGAGGGGTCCACCATGGTCAGAGTGGGACGGGCGTTGTTTGGGGAGCGAAAAAATGGGCGCTAAATCACCTTTATCAGGACTGAAAATCGGTGTCATCGGCGTCGGAAATATGGGGCAGGCGTTGGTTCGTGGTCTTGTCGAAAGATCCGTCTATCCGCAGAATATTTCTATTTATGATGTGGATACCAAGAAGCTGGCTCAGGTAAAAAAAGAATTTTCGGTTAAGATTGCCAAGTCAGGAAGGCAGTGTGTATCGTTGGCTGATATCGTGATCCTGGCCGTCAAGCCGCAGATCATGCAGGGCGCGGTGGCCGAGATCGCCAGCGGTGTCGATAAGGCCGCGCTGGTTATTTCGATAGCTGCGGGTGTTCCGATTGCCAAAATAGAGAGTTATTTTTCCGCCAGAAGCGGATCTGCCTTGGGCGGAAAAAATCACGCGATCATCCGGGTGATGCCTAACATGCCGGCGCTGGTCGGCGCGGGTATGTCCGCCTATAGCCTGGGAAAACATGCCAGCGCGGGTCAACGCAAGATCGCGGAAGGTGTTTTGGCGGCGTTTGGTGAGTATGTGCAGGTGCCGGAGAAGATGCTGGACTTGGTGACCGCAGTATCAGGCTCGGGACCCGCGTATTTTTTTCTTTTGGCTGAAAAGATAATCGAGGCAGCCTATGGGATGGGTATGAAAGCTGACGTGGCCAAAAAACTCGCCTACCAGACGGCTTTTGGCAGTGGAAAAGTGCTGGCTGAAAGCCAGGAAGATCCTGATGACCTGATCGCCAAGGTGGCATCGAAGGGCGGCACAACTGAGGCGGCTCTCAAGGTTCTTCAGAGAAAAGGTTTTGGCAAGATCATCCATGACGCGGTCAAGGCCGCGCATCGCCGGTCAATAGAATTAAGGGTCGGTTAAGCAATAAATGACACATTTGGCCGAGATGATTTTGGAGCGAGACAAGAAGCGAGTAGGAGGCATAGTGTTAACTATGCCGACGATCGAGCAACGTTGTCGCAGCCCAAAAGCGTCCGGCCCCTGCGGGGAAGCCCCTCTTTTGGCCAACTCCCGCGTTGCTTCTCCTTGGCATAGTCTAAACTATGCCGCGTCGTCGCGCCTTGGATTTGGCCAAAATAGGGGTTTCCAAATGTCTCATTTATTGCTTAACCGACCCTAAGGGAGGGAAAATAAATATGTTCGTTCTGGGAAATTTTTTTCAGGCAGTGGCGGTGGTTTTGGGTTATCTTTTTGAATTTTATTTCTGGCTTATTGTGATACGGGCGCTCTTGAGCTGGGTAAGCCCTGACCCGTACAACGCCATAGTCCAATTCATCGAGCGGGCGACCGAGCCTGTGTTGGCGCCGATGCGTAGGCTGGTTCCGACCCATCGCATAGGGATCGATTTGTCACCTCTTTTGGCGATTCTTCTTCTTCATTTTTTGAAGATATTTGTTATCCAGACATTGATGGGTTTAGCGGTCAGGCTTCAGTGAAGATTGAGGTGGTTGTGAAGCCTGGGGCCAAGAAGGAACAGGTTGTTCCGGCCGGAGAAAATAAATTTAAAGTGTCCGTCAAGGAGAGGCCCGTTGAAGGAAGGGCCAACGAAGCGGTTCGTGAAATACTGGCCGACTATTTTGGGGTTTCCAAGTACCGTGTCAATTTTTTGGGCGGAATGAAAAGTAAAACCAAGAGGCTTGAGATCATTGTCTGATGCGATCGATTATAAAAAAACACTGAATCTTCCCGTCACGGATTTTCCGATGAAGGCGGACCTGCCTAAGCGGGAGCCCTTGATCCTTGAAAAGTGGGAGAAAGAGGATTTGTACGGCAAGATACGCCAGCGCAGTCGTGGCCGAAAAAAATACGTGCTTCATGACGGCCCGCCCTATGCGAACGGCGATATTCATATGGGGCACGCGCTCAATAAGATCTTGAAGGACATCATTGTTAAATACAAAAGCATGCAAGGTTTTGATGCGCCTTATGTTCCGGGATGGGATTGTCATGGGCTACCCGTCGAGCATCAGCTTTTTAAGGAACTCAAGATCGCCAAGCACGAGATTGACCCGCTGACTTTCCGTAAAAAAGCGCACGACTACGCGATGGGCTTTGTCGAAAAACAGAAGGGTCAGTTTAAACGGCTGGGGATACTCGGGGACTGGGAAAAACCTTATCTGACGCTCAATCCCGAATTTGAGGCCGGCGTGATTGACGCATTCGCCAGGTTGGCGGAGAAAGGTTTTATTTTTCAGAGCCTAAAACCCGTGCATTGGTGTATTTCGTGTGAGACCGCGTTGGCTGAGGCGGAGCTTGAATACGACGAGAACCATGTTTCTCCGTCGATCTTTGTCAAGTTTCCTGTCGACCATGACCAATGGGTAGCGCGTGGAATAAATCTTCCCAAGGGTGAATCAGTTTCATTCGCGGTGTGGACGACGACGCCGTGGACGCTGGTGGCAAACGTGGCGCTTGCCGTGGGTAATTTTGAGTATTGCTTCATAAGGACCAAATCACACGGTATTTTGATAGGCCTTGAGAATCTGCTGGCGCCGTTACTAAAAAAAATAGACCCTGAGGGCACAGGAGAGTATGAAGTTTTGCATAAGGTGCCCGGCGGTGGGCTGGTAGGCCTGGAAGCCAAGCACCCATTTTTTGATCGTAACTCTAAAGTAGTGAGCGCGGACTATGTGTCCTCCGAGGACGGAACCGGCTGTGTGCATACGGCGCCCGGTCATGGAATGGATGATTACCGTACCGGTTTAAAGTACGGATTGCCTATGCTGATGCCGGTGGACGGTAAAGGAAAATTCAAGCAGGAAGCGGGAGAGTTTGCTTCGACTCATATCTTAAAATCAAATGAGAGAATACGTGAGACGTTATCTGAGAAGAATAATTTAATTCATTGGTCGGAGATCCGGCATTCTTATCCGACTTGTTGGCGGTGTAAGAATTCTGTCATTACCCGAGCGACACGCCAATGGTTCATGAGCGTTGACAAATTTAATTTTCGAGAGAAATTGCTTGACCAGATACGGGAGGTCAAATGGATCCCGGAGTCTGGGCGTAACCGTATCTCCGGCATGGTTGAGACCCGTCCGGACTGGTGTTTGTCCAGACAACGATATTGGGGTATACCGGTGCCCGCGCTTTACTGTGTCGCCTGCGATGAGGCGATTTTGGACGCGGCGTTGGTGCGGCGCATCCGTGAATTTTTTAGAAAAGAGGGCTCGGATGCGTGGTTTCGGCGTTCAGCCGAGGAGCTTTCCGGCGGAACGTTCGCGTGCGCCAAATGCGGCGGCAAAAACCTGAAGAAGGGCGAAGATATCCTGGATGTGTGGTTTGAATCAGGCGCCAGTCATATGTCTGTTCTATTTGAGAATGAAAATCTATCGTTTCCGGCGGACCTCTATTTGGAGGGCAGTGATCAGCACCGAGGCTGGTTTCAGAGCTCTCTTTTAGTTTCCTGCGGGATATTTGGTAAAGCGCCTTATGGTTCTGTGCTGACACACGGTTTTATTGTGGACGGCGACGGAAAGAAAATGTCCAAATCCCAGGGTAACGTTATTTCGCCTCTTGAT
Organism: uncultured Planctomycetia bacterium; assembly: GCA_964486835.1. Classification (GTDB taxonomy): domain Bacteria; phylum Omnitrophota; class Gorgyraeia; order 2-02-FULL-51-18; family 2-02-FULL-51-18; genus CAMDWQ01. The sequence goes on along the minus strand of CAZAPB010000126.1, from coordinate 309 downwards.
GTGATGAAAGAATATGGCGCGGATATTTTGAGATTGTGGGTAGCTTCCACGGACACTTCCGATGATATCCGCCAATCCCAGGAAAGTTTTCGCCAGTTAGCCGAGGGATACCGGAAGATACGCAATACCTTCAAGTACCTCTTGGGCAATTTGCACGGTTACTCTCCGGAGAGGGACGCGCTGGCGTACGATCAGATGTTGGAAATAGACCGCTGGGCACTGTCGAAGCTTGAACATTTAAAGGACCAGGCACATCAGGCTTACGAGAATGCCGAGATCCACCGGATCTATCATGCGGTCTATGATTTT
>CAZAPB010000125.1:0-4423 GCA_964486835.1 uncultured Planctomycetia bacterium | reverse complement strand
CAATGCAAAGAATATCAGGGAAGCTTTCGCGGATCGTCTGGAGACTGCCGTCCCGCGAATCATTGTCGATCAGCACGATCTCGAAAGCTTCGGAGGGAGGAAACTGGTAGATCGACCGGATGCACTCCGTCGTATGTTTGAGTGTCTCGAAGTTTACAATGACGATGCTGAGAACCATATTTTTTAAGCTCATTTTTTCTTCCAGCGGCGGTGTGCCCAAAGCCATTGGTCAGGATGCTCGAGTATCATAGACTCCAAAACCCGGTTATACCCCCTCGTGTTTTCGGCGATCTCGGCGTCGTGGTCTGAATTCTCTATCCAGACAAGCGGCTCTGAAAAACACATTACGTGCGTGCCATCCTTTTGGCGGTAGCAGACCGCCGGTACCACCGGCGCCGATGTCTCCCGCGCGATGAGCGCCAGACTTTTGAACGTACCGGCCTGGTGTCCCAGAAAATCCACCAGGATCCCATCCTTCTGCGGGTTGGCATACTGATCCATGATGAAAGCCACCACATCGTTGCGCGCTAGCGCATCAAGTACCTGTGTCAGAGAACCCTTCTTGGGGATTACATTCAAGCCGGCCTTGTAAAAACGCCGGAACAGCATCCTCTCAACAAATTTGTTGGTCAGTAACCTGCGAAGAATATGAAAACGGCCCTTAAACTCCTTAAAATGCGCCATGGCCGCCACCGGAGTGAATTCCCAGTTTCCTATATGGCCGGTCAGGAGTAACACCCCTTTTTTGGCTTTTGCGGCATTCACTACGTGCTCGTAACCATCTACCCTCACACGCGTCAGCATGTATTCCTCGGTCATCCACATACGCTGGAAGTTCTCCAGCATAAGCTTCAAACAATGCCCATAAAAGCATTGTGCCAGATCGCTTATTTGGCGCGTCGAATTCGTCCGCCCGAAAACAAGGTTCATGTTGGACAAAACGGTCTTGCGCCGGCATGGCATCAGATGATAGGCGGCCTTATCCAAAAAAGACGGTTTTAGACTGGGGATATTCAGATCTATTTTTTTTGCGAGGGTTACCGGAGCCAACATGGATTTTAGATTAAATCTAGACAAGGCCAAAGTCAAGGAGGTAATCTATTCTGATGATGCCCCGACTGAGGCTGGAGGCACGCTTATCAAAGGTGTCCTGGGCCTTTATTGAGCTGTTTACTCTGACAGCCGTCCTTCTGCTTCCTTTCTCCAAATCCGCCGCCGAAATAGGCATTTTGATCAGCCTTGGCCTATGGGCGCTTCGCAAATTTCCCTGGGACGAGCCTCTGCCGCGCGCTAGTATTTGTGCAGTGGCTTACCTTTCATTCATCGGTTTGGCGCTTCTATCCGGCGCCGGAACGACGTCGCAGGGCCTTGCCGAAACGCTTCGCGGAACCGCGAAATGGGTCAAATATTTCGGCATCTTTTTTATGTCAACGGAGCTTTTTTGTGATGACAAAAAAAGGGGCCGTCTGATAGCGGTCCTTCTTTTCTCAGCGGCTCTGGTGTGCGCCGACGGCTTCTATCAGATGATCACCGGAGCAGATCTGGTCAAACATTACTCCGTGGATATCCCCGGAAGGTTCGTGCGCATGCAGGGCCCCTTCTCCTCGCCCAACGACCTGGGGACTTTTCTTCTTTTTGCTCTTCCTCTGGCTTTTTTTTATTGGCTGGGTGAGAAAAAATGGCGCCCTAAGAGCGCACTCCTGGTGTCCTTGACCGCGCTATTGACGGTATCCTTCATCTGCACACTTTCACGGTCAGCTTTCCTGGCTCTGTTTTTATCCGCTTTTTTTTTCGTGCTCGTCACCCAAGCAAAAAAAACGGTTATCGCTCTGACGGTGACACCGCTTCTTTTAATTATCTCCCCCATGCTCCGCTACAATTTTTTTGGAAGCCTGAATCTTAACGATATCACGGTTGGCGAGAGACTGCAGGTATGGAAGGTGACGCTTAAGATGATCATGGCGCATCCCTGGCTGGGCAATGGGATCAACACCTACACGGATAAATTCGCCTCGTTCGCGCCGGCCGGCATGACCTATCACGGCTATGCCCACAATTGTTATCTTCAGATGGCCACCGAAGTGGGAATTCCGGCACTGGCGATCTTTCTTCTCCCCTGGCTGATAATACTCACTAAAGAGATCGCCGCGTGGCGCGCGTCCGACCGGACTCCCGCCCGCTCGGCCCTATTGATCATCATCCCGGCCTTTCTGGTGCAAAGCGCCATGGACACCAATTTTTACGCCCTTCAAGCCTCGACGCTTTTCTGGATATTCTGGGGAGCGCTTGCCGGCGGCACGATCGCCCATCCGACCCGCGCGGGAGCAAGCATTGCGCCGGTAAGCCAGCGAGCCTCTAGCGGGGGCTGAACCCTCGCCTCGGGAAAAATCTGGCTAAAGCGTTGGGGATAATCTTCTCCGGACTTTTTGGTGTCCCAGACGATCAACACACCCGTATGCCGCAGTTCATCTTTGGCGGCGCGGATATCGTTGAATTCAAAACCTACATCGGTATAGACCGCCGGAGACGAAGGTGTGTAGATCGAGATATTCCCCGCCACCCAGGGATCTCCGGCTACCGCCGGAAGCAATGAGCCATATTTCAGATTCCATTGACGACCCAGTTCCTGCGAGACGCAGAGCCCGGGAAAATGGCCGCGTTTGGCCTTATGCGTCCAATAAGGTAAGGCCGTGTATTGCAGAGAAAAAATAACCACCCACAATAAATAAAGCGGTAATAAGAGCTTCAAAAAACGGAAAAAATCAGGCCGCTCTATTTTCTTCTTCATCAAGTACATGGCTGCCACTCCGCTAAAAAGCCAAAGCGGCGAGCCATACATATTCACCCGCATTCTTGCGCCGAAAATAAGCGCGATCGCGGCCAGGATCAAAAAAGGCGCGGCGGTTACCGTGAAGAGAAATGGCGCCTTCAATGCGTCGTTTTCAGGAGGAATCTGCGCGTCCGCCGAACGGCGAAAGGCAAAATAGATCAAAACAAGCGCGGGAAGAACAGCGCCCAACTGCACAACACCAAACTCAAGCGGATAATAAAAATGCGCAAATATACCCTGCGCGGAAGACAGCCTCCCGCCGGCGTGTTCGACGCTTGAACCAGAACAGATCCACAACCAGACAAGATGAGGCAAAACCGCCACGATCGCCGCGATCATCGCCAAATACGGTCCGCGAAAGCGTAAATACTTTCTCGCCGCCGGATGAAGCATCACAAAAATAAACATCGATAATATCAGAGCCAGAAAACTATATTTTACTAAAAGACCGAGACCGCAAAAAAAACCGCACAAAAACCAATATTTGTTCCTTCCCCCGGAAATAGCCTGCCAAAAAAAGTAAACCGCCCAGGCCCAGAACGGAAGTATCACAATATTGTGATTAAATTCCGGTGTCATAAATCCATAAAAATAGACCGCCTGTAGAACCATCACGGCGACAAGCGAGGCGGTCCGATCCATGAACTTTAGCGCCAGGCGCCATACCGCCCAGAACGTCAACAGCATCATCACTTGAGCCGCGACATATTGGCCCCAGATATGAAAACCCGACAGACGGTCAAATAAAGACGCCACCCAGTAAGTCAGCGGCGGATGCTTGGGATAGCCCCATTGTGGGCGGCGCGCCCAATAAAGAAGCTCGGCCGTATCGACCGGCATGTTGAGAAGAAACGCGCAAGGCAGGAGCGTCCATAAAAAAGCATTTGCCAAGGCCCAAGCCCAGAAACGCCTGACCGCGTTCAAACCAACGATTCCTTCAGCACAACCTTTTTCATTAAATAAGTTACCCATAGACCCACCGCCGTGCCAACCACGGCTCCTGCGATAACATCGGAAGGAAAATGCGCTCCGACATATACACGCGTCAAGGCGAGCACCGCCGCTAACGGATAAAGCCACCAAAGCCGGTGACGGTAAAGCGAATTCAACGCCGCCGCAACCGCAAAAAGAAACGTCGCATGGCCTGACGGAAAAGAGTTAGAAAAAAAAGTATTAAAGAGCGTATGCACGTCCACCCTTCCCTGATTGATCTGCTCGGTGAAATACGCATAAGGCCGGGCGCGGTCGATATGATCCTTCAAAAGATGGCTGATATAAGAGGCTCCCACGCCCGCCGCGACGATAGCGGCCATCTTGGAAGCCAGTTTATCCCTATCCCATATCAGAAGCAGGACCAGCACGACCCCGTACAACACCGGCGTCCCCAGATGCGTGGTCCATCCAAATAAGTAATCCCAGCCAGAACCGGCGTGCGCGTTGATCCGGAGGAAGCACTCGGCGTCAAGCCGCTGAAGTTGGACAAACATCTACTTGGCGCCTTTCGCTTTAGCCTCGATAAAACCCTCACGTTCCACGCGTTGGAGCCCATACTTGGTCAATGCCATGGTCGTCGAGTATTCAAGGCCCTGGGGA
>CAZAPB010000124.1:0-4446 GCA_964486835.1 uncultured Planctomycetia bacterium | reverse complement strand
CTTTTTTTTCGGTCATCGTTTTGGCGATTTCCTGAGGGTGCAGGCTCTTGCAGTAGCAGATCTTGCCTCCCGCGTGAAGCACGCCCATAAAACCAGAAGTAAGCTCCAATAAATGATTAAGTGGCAATATGGATAAAAATAAATCATTGGGACTCAGATTCATGATCGATTCAAAGCTTTGAACCTGAAATATTATATTTTTAAACGAGATCATGACCCCCTTGGGATTGCCGGTCGTTCCTGAGGTGTAGATAATAAGAGCCGTATCTAAAGCGGCGGGCTGGACCCCTTCCATCACTTGTTTGGAGCGAAGTTTTTCATAAGAGAGGAATTCGCATTGCACGCCTTCCTCGATGACAATAACCTGCTCTATAGACGTGATCGTGTTCTTCAACAACCTAGCCGCTTCGATAAATTCTTGCGAAACGCACAATATCCTCGGCTTGGCATCCGAGAGAATCGACGTAAACTCACTCTGAGTTAATTTAATATCAAGAGGGACGGTGATCGCGCCGCTGTGAATACAGGCAAAAAAAGCGATCCCCCATTCCGGCCTTGCCTCGGACAAAATAGCGATTCTTTCTCCCTTTTTGAAACCACTCTCAATAATATATCCGGACAAATCACGCGCCCTTCGCGAGAGCTCAATGAAGCTCAATTCTTTCCATCCGCCTTTTTCTTTAAGTTGCAAAGCAGTTCTGGCTCCATAGACATCGGACTTCAACTGCATGAGATCCAGCATGCTCGCTTCAAAGGCCTTGGTGTTGCCCTTTAAATACTCCCGCCTTTCCAGCGCTTCTTTCATGAACTGGATTCTCTCTTTTATATCCTTCACCAGCTCATTCTCATTTTTGTCCGTGGTAACGATCGGCTGGCCAAACTGAAGCATGATCTTTCTTAGCTTTGGAAGTCTATTTCCCCACCGCCACGCTTCAAACCCGCCATGGATCACAAAAGGGATCAAAGGCGCCCCTGATTCCAGCTTAAGGCGAGCCACTCCTTTGTGAAAAGTCCCGATCTTTCCATCGGTCGTGAGCTTACCTTCGGGAAATATTCCAATAACCTGTCCCCGCCGCAAATGTTGCACCGCTGTCTCTATCGCTTTTACTCCTTTGCCCTCGTCAATGGGGATCACCCCCGCCCGCTGAACGATTTTTCCGATAAAGGGCCATGAAAATACTTTACGGCTTGTCATAAACAGAACACGTCTGTTGAATGCCGCCATCACGATGAGGCCATCTAAAAGACTTGTGTGATTTCCTGTGATGATCACTTTGCTCCTGTACCTGAGATAATCCTCTCCTTCCACCTCAAATGAGAAAAATGCTCTCAAGATCAGCCGCAGAAATGACCTAAAGATCCTATAACCTATCTCTTTCTGCGCAAAAATGATCACCATGGCGATGGCAAAGCTTGCAAACGACAAGACTGTAAATACCTCGAACGGCGACGTAAACTTTAAAAGCTGTCCGACCCCCAGCAAAGACAAAAGAAAAACGCCATTGGTGATCATCGCCCTGAAACCAAATACTTTCCCTCTGAACCGGTCCGGGACGATCTTTTGAAGAATGGTATCCGTAAGAATCAGAATAGCGGCGTTCGCGGCGCCCAAAAGTGTCAGCCACACCCAAGCCATGGAATACGAATGAACAAGCTTCGCCGTGGTCGTCGTTAAACAGATAACTCCGAAAGAAACAACAAGCTGGTGAGTTGTCTTGATGTTTTTTCCATAGATCATCACAAAAATCGAGCCGGCGATCATCCCGATCCCCAGCATCCCCAGCAGCTTCCCCAGGCCTTCGGTCCCAAGATGAAGATAATCCACCGCCAGAACCGTAAGCGCTATATAGAAGAACGACGAGATAAATGAGAGCGCGACAGACAAAAGAACCAGCTCCCAAGCTCTTTTATGATTTTTTAGGTAGCCTATCGCTTCTCTAAGGCTTTGCGTATTGGGCGCTTTTGCTTCCGTTGAAGCTTCCGGCGTATTCTTGCGAGAAAGATAGATCCATGCCAGAATCAAGCCCGCCGCGATATAGAACGCTCCGTTGACCATAAAACCGGTAATAAACCCGCTACGGTCGATCAGTATTCCCGCAAAATAGGTCCCAATTAATGTAGCTATCATCCCGGCGCCGGCGCTCAAAGCATTGGCGGCCTGAAGACCCTCGGCTGGGACAATGTTTGGAATAATGGCCAGCCGGGCGGGAACAAAAAAGGCCGTAGAAATTCCGATGGCGAAAATTAAAATATATATCGTATAAAAAGGAAGGCTTTGCTTAAGAACAACCGCCGCGATAAATAAAACCAATGCCGCCCTAAAAAGACTGCTGGCGACCATCACCCATTTTCTGGGCAACCGGTCGGCTACGGCACCGGCCAACCCGCTGAATAAGAACAAAGGCAGCATACTAAAAAAAGTGATCTGGGCCATTTCCGCGGCGGATTTCTGGTAGGAAGCGATCATCCACCCCAAAAAGGCCATCTGGGCAATGCGGTCACCTAAGTATGAAAAAAACTGTCCGACCCAAAGTTTAATGAAGTCTAAATTTTTAAGGACTGCCATATAGGAATTATCGCTTTTAGCCACTCTCTTCTCCTTAAAAGGTTATACGCGTCAAACGATCCATATCAAACCAGCAAAAAACAAGATTTAGATTCATACAGGATAAACGCGAGAGAACGAACTGAAAACAGCTATTGATCACCAGACCGCCGCCCGCCACTAAAGCGGCCGCGTATTTGTTTATCATATTTTCGCCTCCTGTCCTTCTGTAAGCTTCTCTCTAAAACCGCTCAATACTACACATGCCGTCTTGATATCCAGTTCAGGCATCACGGACATCATGCCATTCACCTCTTTCTTATATACCGGCCAAACACTGTCGAGCAGATCGGACCCTTTTTTTGTAATACAAATAACCTTTACGCGGCGATCCCCTCGTAAAGGAGTCCTTTCCACAAGCTTTTCTTTTTCAAGCCGGTCTATCAGGTGGGTCATATTACTCGCCGAGACGATCATTCGTTTTCCGATCTCGACTTGAGAAAGCCCGTTATTTTTCCCGACGTGCTTGATGACCAAAAGCACATTCATCTTAACCGGACTTAAATTATAAGGAGCCAAAACTTGATTCACTTTTCTTTCCGCCAGGGCGTAGCAGGCGGCCAAGTTGTATAAAACCTCTTCTCTCATCCTGTCCTTACCGTCCCTAACGCCAAGCTCCAAGAATATGGACATCGCCGTCTCCTCTTGACCTCAATGTTAGTTTACATGTCAACTATTGATATATCAACTATTAATTTAAAAAAATATCATCCCGCCACTTCATCTCCGCAAGACGTCTCTTTGGCGTCACGGTGAGCCCTTTTCCTCATCGATTCAGCCGGGATGCCAAACCAGACATCCCGAGGTTCGACTTTGGTGTCCTTAAGAAGCACCGCGCTGGCCCCGATGATCGCCCTATCGCCTATTTCGCATCCAGGCATGATAGTCGAATGAGATCCGATAGTTACATTCTTGCCTATCTTTACTTTCTTAAGTTTTAGAACGCCCCGTTCTACGATATGTCCGATAATAATGGCCCCGCCGCCCACAACGGTGTTGTCTCCTATTTCAAGTAGGCTCGCGTCAAAAACAAGCTTTGAGTTAAATTGGACGTTCTTTCCAAGTTTAGCTCCGAGAAGCCTAAAAAGCAGGTTTGAGAATGGAGTCAAGAGAACAAAATCCATAAAGGTAAAATTGATAAAAAGATAAAGCGTGCTAATGAAGGCCCATTTAATCGCCTCAAAAGAAAATATCGGGTGGCTGCCTTCTTTTAATCTTAATCTAAACAGGGTCCTAAAGCCCCCGACCAATAGAATCATCGTAAAACCAAAAATGAAATAACCCGCCCCAATGGATGTTCCCAACCAGAAAAAACGTACCAGAGCGTTGCTTTCAGCCGTTAGACTCCACACCTTAAATACAAGCGCGATACTGGGAACCAGCGCCGCGCCAAAGAACAGGGAGCCAACCATATACATAAACAACGAAAAGATAACCTGCGCGATAGTCGCCAGTAGCCATTTCATACGTTGCCCAGTGCCTTCATTGCTTCCTCTTCTGACGAAAAAATACGTTAAAACCCCGACCAGCCCCAACTGCGCTTTGATATGTTTAGTCTTCATCACACGAATTAAATCAATAAGCACCGCTACCCCGGCGGTATCCCCTTTTTTACAAGCGACAAGTCAAAAATAGCATTACTCAGTTCTTGTGCCTTGGCAAGCTCGGAAAATTCCTTCCGTGCTAAAAGGAGATTCTCCATCGATACATCCTGGAGCCACTTTAATCCTGATACGCGCCCAGAATCAGACATTTTCTCAATATATCGATAGGTTTTTTGTGATATTGACCTTCCCCCTGAATCTGTACAGCCTAGAAGTAGAGTTTCTGGGTATTTAGGT
>CAZAPB010000123.1:0-4469 GCA_964486835.1 uncultured Planctomycetia bacterium | reverse complement strand
ATGAACTTCCAGTTTTAGAGACTGGTCTGCAGAGAGTTTTTCTGTAGATCCACCGCTCTCAGGCTTTAACTTTTTGAAAGTCTTATACTCATCAATATGGTTACGCACGCCCTCATCGGAAATCAATAAAACTCTCGCGATGTCTTTGGGTGCCCACCCCTCATCATAGAGGAGGACGGCCTTTATACGATCACGTATGCGCCCGTCACGTTCTCGTTTGTGCTGGAGTTTAAGTTGTTCGCGTTCTGAGTCGGTTAGAAAATTCACGCCAACATTATGCCGTCAAGAAAAAATTTTGTGAATCAAAATCTTGAATCACGTTGGGTATAACAAACCTTATTTATTTTATAATAATAATTTTATCACATTAATTTAATTAATTAAATAATTATATTTTTTATTTACATTTAAAAAATATATTATAACTTTACCAGCCTATTTATAGGTTTCCTTTTGGAAAAATTGTATCTTTTAGATAGAATGATTTGATTTTCATTTGGGTTTTAACCTGTCCCTCCGGGCCTAGTCCCGTTCATGCAATCTTTGCAACTCTTTCTCTAATCATTTTTATTATCATTTCGCATATTTTTGACCGCATTGACCGGACCCCGTTGACCTGACCCGGTTAATGAAAACCACGGGCTATTTCAATTTTTCCCTTGGCCCAGCGGATGTGTTTTTTGTATTTCAATAACAGGCGCGACAAAGTTTCGGGTGAAATGCTGATCGCTTCGGCGGCAGATTTCTTAGGGAGCGCGTGAAACGTGCCCGATTTTTCTCCGTAAAGATCTTTGAGGTAAAGCTTAAATCGCTGTTCCGAGTCATAGGCCGAAAGATACAGGATGCGGTCCGTCAGGTGTCGGTACCGCTTGAGAATGCCGCCAATGAAAGCATTGCGGAAATCGCGCTGGTCTAGCAGATAGTGAATGCTTAGTTTTGGAATAGCGTAAAGCGTTCCGGATTGCGCTACCCTCGCAGTAACCGGGTAGGTGTCCCGCTCAAAAAGCAGGATTTCCGCGAAGATTTCGCCGGGTTTAACGGCGCGGATCAAGACTTCGCGACCGGCAGGCGAGGATTTATAGAGCTGGACCACACCGGTTTCGAGGATAAAAATAGACCTGCCTTTTTGGCCTTCTACGAACAGAATCTGGTTTTTTAATATTTTCCGACGCAGAGAAACTGCCGATAGCTCGGCCGCGTTGGCACTCGACAAGCCCTGAAAAAGATCGATTTGAGTTAGCAGTTCCCGTAAAGCCATATCATTTTTCTTTTCTTGACGGCGGTCAAGGAATTTTAGCGCCATTCAGTTATATTAAAACTCGAATACAGACGATTATACACCATAAATTTTGAAACGGAGGCTAGCAATGTCCATGTTTTGCAATCAGTGTGAGCAGACTTTTCGGGGAACGGGCTGTGTTGATCAGGGGGTGTGCGGTAAGGGGCCCCAGGTTGCGGCGTTGCAGGACGTGCTATTGCACCAAGTTAAAGGAATTAGCTATTTCGCGCATCGCGCACGCCAGATTGGAAAAACAAGCGACATGATTGACCGCTTTACCTTGGAAGCGCTGTTTGTGACCGTGACCAACGTAAATTTTGACAGCGAAAGTATCGCCGACTGGATTCGACGAGGACATGAGGTGAAACAAAAAGCCCGGCGGCTTGCCGGTATTAGCGAGACTGAAAAAAATCTTCCCCCGGCAGCGTGTTTTGTGCCGTCAACGAAGGTCCAGGATTTGTACAGCCAAGGCTTGACGCTGTCCATCCTTGAGGATTTTAAAGACCCGGATGTCCGGTCAGTGGCGCATTTGTTGGTTTATGGATTGAAGGGAATGGCGGCGTATGCTCATCACGCCTCGGTCTTAAAGCACGAAGATCCGGTGATTTTCTCTTTTTTGCATGAGGCGTTATCCGAACTCACCCGTGAAACTATCGGTCTTGAGGAATTGCTTAAGCTCAATCTGCGTTGCGGCGAAGTGAATGTTCGCTGTATGGAGATCCTAGACCAAGCCCACACAGAAACATTCGGTCACCCGCTTCCTACGGTTGTCAGCAAGTCAGTCATGAAAGGCCCTGCCATTATTGTGAGCGGTCATGATCTGAACGATTTGGAGCAAATTCTCAAGCAGTCCGAGGGCCGTGGGATCCATGTCTACACGCACGGCGAAATGCTTCCGGCGCATGGTTATCCGGGATTGAAAAAATACAAGCACCTTGCCGGGCACTACGGAACAGCGTGGCAGAACCAGGCTGATGAATTTGACGGTATTCCTGCCGCCATTTACTTTACAACCAATTGCATTCAGGAGCCCCGGCCGAGTTATCAAGACCGGGTGTTTACTGGCGGGGCCGTGGCGTGGCCGGGTACGGCGCATCTGGGCAATCGCGACTTTTCGGCGGTAATTCAAAAGGCGCTTGAGCTTAAAGGATTTGATCACGAAACGGCACAAGGAACTCTGCTGACGGGATTTGCGCGTAACGCTGTCCTGGGCGTGGCTGATAAAGTCGTGGCTGCGGTCAAAGCCGGAGCGATCAAGCATTTTTTTGTTGTCGGCGGATGCGACGGCGCTAAACCGGGGAGAAACTACTTTACCGATTTTGTTCGGCAAGCCCCCCAAGACAGCGTTATTTTGACTTTGGGTTGCGGAAAATTTCGATTCAATCACTTGGATCTGGGAACGATAGGCGGCATTCCTCGCCTCTTGGACCTCGGTCAGTGCAACGACGCGTATTCCGCGGTCAAGATTGCTCAGGCTCTGGCAGAAGCCTTTGGGTGCGGAATCAACGATTTGCCTCTGTCGCTTATCATTTCTTGGTATGAGCAAAAGGCCGTAGCGGTTTTACTGTCGCTTTTGGCTTTGGGGGTGAAGAAAATTCGTTTAGGCCCGAGTTTGCCGGCGTTTATCACGCCAAATGTTCTGAATGTCTTAGTTGAAAAATTCGACATTCGACCCATCAAGACCGCCGAGAAAGATTTGCAAGAGATTCTTTCTCTTTAATCTACCGGACGGCGTCCAAGAGGGTGGCGTTAAAATCCTAATGCTTCCCCTTCGGACGGCGTCCCGTATTTCAATCGCACCTCAAGACGGGCTGGGCGCTAGACTATCTATTTACGCTTTGGTTTAGGATGAAAAAAGTGGGCTAAAACCAAAATCGGGTGATAAAACATCATTTGGGGCCCGGCAAAGCGCATCACATCCACGACCTCTCGACGTCTTTTGGGCTCGTAACAATGCACCGGACAATCCGCACAGGCCGGTTTCTTCTCCCTAAAACAACATCGATCCAGGCGTTCGCGGGCATAGTCAAGCAGTGCTTGACAGGACCAACATAAATTTGTCGGCTGGCTGTGTTTTTGCCGGCAAAAAATAGAGATCATAGTCTCTATCGTTTTTTTCTCGCGATCAATGATTTTCATTCAACACAGCTTAAACGATGCCCCGCATGCCATACAAGCCAAAAAAGCGATATGTCCCTAAAGTGGCATCGTGTTTAGGCTCTGCATTGGGATGTTCCGCGAAATTCTGCAAAATTCATTGTCAAGGACTGACACGATTGATAAATGCGGGCAAGCTCAGCTCACGCATTTTTGGAATTGCCCAATGAGGAGGGCGTCGATTTTAATTCTTGGACGAGCACTTCCCCCTGCCTCGCGTAATCAATCGCCTCCCCCAGAATCCTCGCAGCCTCCTGCGGAGCATGAAATCCCATGGAATTTTCGGCATTGATAAAATCGATCCTCCACTGCGCTTTCCTTTGCAGCTCATGGATCGGAGCGAGCGCGGCATCGGAAATCCCGCGCTTTCTAGCTTCCCCAACTTTGCGGATCAACGCGACCAGCGCGTCCTCAGCCCGGTCCAGTAACTTGGCGGTCCTGTCCTGGATCGTTTTAACGCGGTCCAGCATCTCCTGTTCGGAAAAATGATGACACTGCAAACAGGCTTTTGCGACGTTCAGGAGCGGACTGCGGACATTATGATCCGTCACCTTGGCTGCTCCCTCTCGCATATACGGCATATGGCAATCCGCACAGGCAACCCCACTTTTGGCATGGACCCCCTGACTCCAAAGCTCAAATTCGGGGTGCTGCGCCTTCAGGACCTCCGCGCCCGTAATCTCATGCTTCCAGTCGAAGAACCGGTGACCGTCAGAGAACTTATAATTATTGTAGAATTCTTCGATCTCTTCGACTTTCAATCCGTTGTCCCACGGGTAGAAGAGCGTGGTTTTAGGCCCGCAATAATACTCCACGTGGCATTGGGCGCAGACATAAGTTCGCATTTCCTGGGGCGACGCCATTTTGTTGGGGTCATAGTCCTTGACCCCTTCTTTTTCCTTGAGTTTCTTGATCGCGTTCATAAACCCGGGCCGCGTCACGCGCAGCCCCATCGTTGCAGGATCATGACAATCCACACAGGCCACCGGATGCTCGCCCAACTGAATGGCTTCCTTAAAAGGCATCGCGCTCA
>CAZAPB010000122.1:0-4479 GCA_964486835.1 uncultured Planctomycetia bacterium | reverse complement strand
CATGCGGTCCCGGGTGACTTTGGCGACCACCGACGCGCACGCGATCGAGAATGAGATCGCGTCCCCATCGACTATCGCAAATTGACGAAAAGGCAGTCTCGGCGTCTTATTGCCATCGACCAGAATCGCCTCGGGAGCTTCCCCTAGCTTCATCACGGCCTCTTCCATCGCACGCAACGTCGCCTGCAGAATATCGATCCTATCGATAGTCTCGCAATCGACAATTCCGATGCCGACCGTGCACTTAGTCAGTATTTCTTCGTATGCCAGATCCCGCGCTTTAGCCGACATTTTCTTCGAATCATTAATATTCGAAAAAAATGAAAAATCCCTGACGATGACGGCCGACGCGACTACCGGGCCCGCTAAAGGGCCTCGTCCCGCTTCGTCCACTCCCGCCAGGGACTTAAAACCCCGGTTTAAAAAATCAAGATCATGCTGAAGCAGTGGCTGGTGCCGGGGAAGCCGCTGGTTGGTCTTTTCTCCGCTCTTCTTCAATGCGTCCGCCTTTGCCGGTTGTATCGCGCAGATAATAAAGCTTCGCACGGCGTACACGTCCCGAGCGAACAAGCTCCACTTTCTGAACGGTGGGTGAATGGTAGGGGAATTTCCTCTCCACTCCTTCACCGAAAGAAATACGGCGCACCGTGAAGTTAGCGCGAATGCCGAGGCCTTCCTTGCGAATCACAATACCCTCGAACATCTGGGTACGGAATTTCCCTTCGCCTTCATCGACACGCACGCCAACGCGAACGGTATCGCCCACTTTGAAGACCGGTAGTTCTTTTTTCGAATACTCTTTCTCAAGAGCCTCTATCAAACGATGTGCCATAACTTCCTCTACTTTCCTTTTTTCTTCTTCAAATTCAAAAGATCCGGCCGCCGCTTAAGCGTCTGCTTAAGCGCTTCGCTCTTCTGCCATTCTTCTATCTTCTGGTGATTCCCCGATAAAAGCACCGCGGGGACCTTAAGCCCCCGGTAGACGGCGGGTCTTGTATACTGGGGGTATTCTAACAGATTATGGGTATAAGATTCAAATTCTGTCGATAAGGCGCAACCCACCACTCCGGGAAGCAGCCGGACCACCGCATCAATGACCACCATCGCCGGAAGCTCACCTCCGGTCAACACATAGTCGCCGATCGAGATCTCATCGGTCACCAGTTCGTCGACCACCCTCTGGTCAACTCCTTCATAATGCCCACAAAGGAATGCCAACTCCTTGGCTCCCGCCAGCTCTTTGGCCTTTTTATGGTTAAAAGGCTCTCCCTGTGCCGAGAGGTGGATAAAACGAAAGTTCTTTCCCTTTTTCTTCCTCGCGAATAACTCATCGTAGGCCTCAAAAATAGGTTCGGGCTTCATCAGCATCCCCGGACCCCCGCCAAACGGTTTGTCATCGCAGGTGCGGTGGCGGTCATGAGTCCAACGACGCAGGTTATGCGCGGTGACAGCCACCTTCCCTTTTTCAACAGCCCGCTTCACGATCGAATGACCGAGAAACGAGTCGAACACCTCCGGAAAAAGGGTCAAAACCTGAATGTTCATCAAAACAACAAGCCCGGCTTTACTTCCTGATCGCGGACTTGATCCCAACCTTCTTAAGAATACTGCGGACTGTCTCCGAAGGCTGCGCGCCCTCTTTTAGCCAATACTCAATACGCTCATTCTTTACGCGCACAGTCGTCGGCTCTGTGGAAGGGTCCCATGAACCCACTTCTTCGATGAAGCGGCCGTTGCGCGGTGACTTGGAATCAGTCACAACGATACGGTGCTTGATCTTCTTCTTGGTTCCCATCGTTTTCAAACGGATAACTACTGCCATTTTACACCCCCCTCTTAAAGACGTTTATCGTAGATCTTTCTCACGGCGGATCTTGGCTCCAAGGTGCTGGAGCTTCGCCACAAGATTCTCATAACCACGGTCCAAATGATAAATACGCGACACCTCGGTCACCCCTTCGGCGACCAAACCGGCGATCACAAGACCCGCGCTTGCGCGCAGGTCCGAGGCCATTACGGGAGCGCCTGATAATCTTTTTTTGCCGCTAATAATCGCGCTGGGCCCTTCCAAAATAATGCTGGCGCCCATGCGATTAAGCTCGCTCACGTGCATGAAGCGCTCCGGATAAATCTTTTCAGTGATCACACTGATGCCCGGCACCACACACATCAACGCCATCATCTGCGCTTGCAGATCAGTCGGATAACCCGGATACGGCAGTGTCGTCACTGAGACGGGCCGCAACGGACCCGAGCGGCGCACGCGCACATTACCCTTCTTCTCCGTGACCAGTACTCCCGAATCCCTCAGCTTGTCCAGCATCGCGCCGAGCATACCCATGTCAAAATTCTTGATCGTCACATCACCCTTGGTGATGGCCGAGGCAATCATATAGGTCCCCGCCTCAATGCGGTCCGGGATCACCGAATAGGCGGCGCCGTTTAGTTTCTTGACCCCTTCGATCTCAACGGTCGGAGATCCAAGCCCCGAGATTTTAGCGCCCATCTTTTTCAAAAAATTACCCAGGTCCACAACCTCAGGCTCGCAAGCCGCGTTGATGATAACGGTCTTGCCTTTGGCCATCGTGGCCGCCATCATCACATTATCAGTTCCCAACACGCTTGAACCGAACGCGCCACCCAGATACACGCGTGCACCCTTCAAACCTTTGGTCTTGGCTATCACATAGCCATGCTCCATATTTACTTCAGCGCCGAGCGCTTTGATGCCTTTGATGTGCAGATCAATCGGCCTGGGTCCGATCACACAGCCGCCCGGAAACGATATCTGGGCTGACTGAAACCTTGCCAAAAGCGGCCCCAAAAAACAAATGGAACCTCGCATCGTGCTGACGATCTTGTACGTCAAGACCGGATTGCGAACTCCCGCGGGATCCACTTCAACGGTATCACCGTTGTGTTGGACCTTCGCGCCAAGAGACTTCAATATTTTCACCATGGTGAAAACATCCGCCACTTGTGGAACGTTACGAATCACTGATTTTTCTTTTGAAAGAACAGTCGCGGCCAGGATCGGCAAAGAAGCATTCTTAGCGCCGCTGATATTAACGGTGCCTTCCAATCTTTTTCCGCCCTCAATAACTAGCTTGTCCATTCATCGCCGATCTTTTTTACCGACAAAACTCTGTCTATCCCCGTCAAGTCCTTATAAAATTTGAGATCGCTATAACATGCCATCTCTGCGATCTTTTTGGCAAGCACCCGCGCTTGTCCTTTTCCTATCTCGAGTAAAATGTACCCGCCGTCCTTTAAATATTCAGGCGCCTGTTTAAGTATTTGCAGAACAGTCTTGAGCCCATCCGGTCCGCCGTCCAGCGCCACCTGCGGTTCCCGTCTGACTTCCCGGGGAAGCCCTTTGAGCTGGCGCGACGAAATATACGGCGGGTTGGAAACGATCAAATCCCAGAACCCTAAATATTCGTCACCCATTCCCTCAAAAAGATCGCCCTGCCGGAAGTCAATACGGCTCACGACGTGATGAAAAACCGCGTTTTTTCGGGCTATTTTCAGAGCTTGGGACGAGATCTCAAGAGCCGTCATTTTACAGTCTGGTCGCGCGATTGTCAAACTAACGGCCAGGCACCCCGAACCGGTCCCGATGTCCAGCAATCGGGGTTGTTGAAGACCTTTCCGCTCCAAAATCTCTAAGGTTTTTTCAACCAAAAGTTCTGTCTCGGGCCTGGGGACCAGTGTATGACGGCTGACAAATAGATCGTGCCCATAGAAACCGGCGCTTCCCGTCACATACGCCAATGGCAATCCCGTAATCCGCCGCTGAATCGATCTTAAAACGCTTTTTTTAGCAGACACAGTCAGCGGCGCGGCCCCGGTAAAAAAATCCACGCGGCTTATCCGTCCAAAATGCGTGACGAGCTCCCGCGCTTCGGCGGCGGCAGATATCACCTTTCCTGCGCGGAGCATTTTCTCCGTCTCTTTCAAAAAAAGAAGATTCTCACGCCAAACACCGGCGGCGCGGTCAACTATTGGCAAGCTCATCCTCAAAGAGTGCGTCCACAAAAGCGTCCAATTCACCCTCAAGGACAGCTTCGAGATTATAAACAGTCAGGCCGATACGGTGATCGGTCACACGGCGATCGGGAAAATTATAAGTGCGGATCTTCTCACTGCGGTCGCCGGAACCCACCTGTTGTTTTCTTTGCTTGGCGATCTCGGCATTGCGCTCGTTGGTGATCTTCTCAAACAAACGGGCACGCAGTATCTTCATCCCTTTTTGTTTATTCTTAAGTTGGGATTTTTCATCCTGACAGCTGACAACAAGCCCTGAGGGCACGTGGGTGATGCGTACAGCCGAATCAGTGGTGTTAACGCTTTGACCGCCCGGGCCGCCGGAACGGAATACATCAATACGAAGATCCTCGGGCTTGATCTCGACGTCGACTTCCTCAGCCTCGGGCAGGATGGCAACCGTGATCGCCGACGTATGAATGCGCCCCTGGC
>CAZAPB010000121.1:0-4490 GCA_964486835.1 uncultured Planctomycetia bacterium | reverse complement strand
CGCAAATAACAACACGGCCGGAAGTCGAAAAAATTTATTTAGCCGTGGCCGGAGGATACGGACTACCTCGGCGCTTCCCAAGCCCGCTATGAGGCAATACGGTAGATGTATAGGGCTCAAGAGTCGTGCGTTTTTATAGTTCGGGGGGATGCAGGCGGCAATAAAAAAGAGAGTTGTGAAGCCCAGCAGAACCAGCGCTGCTTTGCGTTCATCGTCTACGATTTGTTTTGATGCGACCCGATAAATAATCGAGAATGCGCCCACAAAGAACATAATCATTGAGGCAGGGCTTAAAAGCCATTGCATCTGAAGAAAAGAATACCACGCGCCATTTTGAAAAAAGGCCAGGATATTGCTGGAGGCGGCTCCGTGGTTTCGCTGTAGTGTTTCAACCAAAGGGCCGGTTCCTCCACAAAGATAAATAAAAATAAATAAAGCGGGTAAAAAGAATATGAATGCAGAAAAAAATAAATAAGTCAGATTCTTGGGGCTCTTGGCGAGTAAGTAAGAGGTTAGCGCAAATGTCAGCCCGTATACAACAACGCCTGATTCTTTAAAAAAAAGGATAAAAGTACCGAGGGCCGCCAGCAGAAAGTAGGGTGCGCGTTTTTCCGGACGTCTAAGAATATGGCAGGCTTGAAAAATGACAAGCCCGGCCAGACAGGAGAAGATGCCGTCTTGCAGTATTCTCCTGGAGAGCATGATCTCAAGGGGTGAAACCGCCAGAAATAGAAGTCCAAAAAATGCAGGTAAAAATCCAAAAAAATATAATCCTCCCCAGGCTAGAACGGCGATCGAGGCTAAAGAAAATAGTAGCGACAGCAAGGTCCCAGATTTATCACCGAGGCCATCTTTTAATAATTTCATCAGCCCTGCCAACGGCGTAAGATAGCTCAGTCTTATCGGTGTGGGAAAATTGGCTAGTTCAGCATCCCGGTTATAGGTGTGAATATTCTCTTTTATGCCAGCCTGTCCTTGGGTGGCTATAGTTCGCGAGTAATGAGCATAAACCGTTTCATCGGGCCCACGAAAAAGTACCGGTGGTTGAGATAGGCGAAGGAATATTCCCAGCGCCGCCACCGCAAACAGTGCCGTTTTAGCGTAGCCGCTATTAATTTGTATCAATGTTGTATCCAACCAAACAAGTTTTTTTTATCAAGTAACCTTCGCATTAAATGGAGTGCTGTCGACTATTTCATAGACGATCAGTTGGATGGCAGAAGGGATGAGCTTCTCGTCGAGTTGAGCTTGGAGGCGAATTCGGGTATCTTTGTCACGACTAAGGCTCAGTAACTCAAATCTGCGCGGGGTTTCTCCCTGAGTGGTGGTATATATATCCATCGGAGAATTAGGCATCCCCAGGCCAGTTAGTCTTATCCCAGATGGTTGTCTATCAAGCGTGACGAGAGGCCCGCTCAGAGTCTTACAGTTGTATTCAAAGTGGTCGGCGCCCGGTGTATCTTTTAAGATAAAATCATAAACGTGTGCTCTAGCAATCCATAGGGGTGGTATCTGTTGTGGGATGTTTTCGGAAGTAAAAAAAGTTTCCCTGTTGATGAGGAGCGCATCTCCGGTGACCGGCATCTCGGAGGCGTCGCGAATTAAAAATGGAATTTTTGAAAAAGCCGGATTATCAATACAAGCAACTGTTCGCGATAAAACCATAACCTTGTTTAACGGAAGATAGAACTGCACGATATGCTCGTAAATATGATAAATATAAGTGTATTCGTCGCCGACATCAAAAAGATAGTTTTTAGGGTAGATCGCATAAGGCGAGCCACACCAGTAGATTGTATTGCCGGAAGCAATTTTTCCAACTGCAAGGCTTATTTTTTTTTCAAATTGACTGAAGTACACCGGATCGGTGTAGCGGATCAAACATTCGGTAGCTTGCCGGGCAGGCAATAACATGATTGATGCCGCAAGAACCAAGGCAATAAACCGTTTTTTGGAAGGAGGGCCGGTTAAAGGTAAACCGCCCGCTGTGATAAGAATTTTTTTGAATCCTACGACGGCAAAAAAATAAGCAGCGGGCAAATAGGGTAAAAGATAACGCGCTTCTGTGCATTTCACCATGAGGATTTGCAAGATCAGGGGAGGAAAGAGCCAGGTTAAAAAAAATATTATTTCTGCCCGCTTTTTCATGGTGATTGTCGATACGATTCCAAGGACTATTGCCGATAAGACGGGCCAGGTGATTGAATGGAGGATAAAGAACAAGTTGTCGGCCGGGGGTTCGTTTCTGTGATTGTTTGCTTGATAAAGGAAAATAATATTGTTGACAAAAACATCAAAAGATAAATCGAACGGCTTCTTTTGAATTATCATGGTGTAGACGGCGCCTCCGACCAAAAAGATAAAAAAAGAGACCAAGGACGAGACGAAAAAAGATGATATTCGCCGTCCGGTTTTTTCTAGAAAAGGTGCCGCCGCGGCCAAAGAAAAAAGAAGGGGCGCAAGATTATATCGCAGAGCCAAGCAGGAAGCGCCTGCCAATGTCATTAATATCCAGTCTCTTTGTTTGCCATGTTTAGAGTACTTGCACGTAAAGAGAGCTGTGGCTAGCAAGAATACGGTTGAAGTCATATCTTCTTTTGCAGACGGCGCCATTTGCAGAGTGATGGGATTCAGACAGAAAAGAAGACAACCTATTAGGGAGGCGAGGGAGGAAAGAAAAAGCCTGTAAATCTTATAAAGAAGAAAGATACCTGTGGCAAAAAAAATCGCGGTTAAGAGATGGGCAGCTTTAAAGAAGACATCAGGAGAGTAATATTTCTCCAGGTGGGCTAGCGGCGAAAGTATTACGGAAAAAAAGTAAAAACGATTGGGAAAGCAACGAGTGATTCCGGGAGAAATAAAAGATCGCGCGTTGATTAAATTTTCAAAAGCATCATAATAATCCAGCGTATTGTAAAAAGCGAAGATAATAAAGAATACAATCACCCCGGCGATTGGTAATGCTAAAGCCAGGCGCGGGAAAAGAGAGCTTTTGCGCAATCTTTATTGTGAGCTATTATCGTCTGAGGACTGTTGGGAGCCGCCACCCAGAAGTTGTCCCAAAAGACCGCCTGCGGCGCCGACGCCTGCGCCGATCAGTGCGCCTTTTCCGGCTTTACCGCCGGAAGCTGAAGAGGCAATCGCTCCGGTCGCGGCGCCCAAAAGAGCTCCTTTAACGACAGGATTGCCCAAAATATTGCGCATCGAAGGCGGGGGGTTTTGAGTGGCTGGGCGGACGTTCATCTCTTGGAAAAGATTGATTTGAGTAGCGAGCCATGCGCCGCCTTCTTCTTGATTTACCTCAGCACTGATTGGATCGCCGCGGCGCAGGGCGGAGCCAGAAGACACGCCGCTGAATTGGGTGCGATAATCGGTTTTTAGATGCAAATTATTGGGGTAAGGTCTGCCCTGCGGATCATAGACGGTCATGTCGATGCCCTGCGAGGTTGTGCCAGCAACGCGGCCTTCGATAGTATCGGCGAAAGCCGTTGTTTGCAGAACTGCCACTAACGCGATTGTCAATGTCATCCAATTCACTGTTCTCATTGTCATGGAAAAACTCCTATTTATAGAAAGATTTTGAATTATTGTACTTCATTTAAAAGCTTTGCTCAATCTTTACGCAGAAACTGATCAGCCGTTTTTTTTGCGGCGGCGTGATAGCCACTGCGGGTATTGCTATTTCAGGTAGTAGTTGATCTCGACGACGCTTTTGATCTCTTTTTGAATGCTGGAGTTGTCGTTGATGCCGGAGTCACTGACATCATTGGAGTTGACCGGCGTGATCTGGAATATGCCGACGCGGACTTCACGGATGGTTCCGAGTCTAAAACCGCCCTTGGTGGCTATTACACCGGCACGGGTCTTGGCATTTTCAGTGGCAAGACCGACCATTTGGGCCTTCATATCATCCAATTTACTGCAATAATACTGAGGTTGGCCGATCAACAGCCGTACACCTTCATTCAAAAGCTCGACGATGTTAGAGGAAAGCCGCTCGACTTTAGCGACATCGGAACTCTCAATAAAAAGAGGCTGGCTGAGGACGTATTTTTCAATCTTGTTCAGAGCATGCCCACGCGGATGGATGAAATATTTCTCCTCGATATTTGCGGCTCCGAAATTGAACTCGCTTTGGGTGAATCCACTGCGCTCAAGATACGCGGCGAGCTTTTGTTTGGAGTCTAAGAGCAGACCATAACAGGTCTTGAGGTCCGGGCCTTCGGTGACCAGCGTGACGTCAAATTTCCCTAGATCCGATTGCACGGTCTTTTTGGCGAAACCTTTAACCGAGAGATCGCCACTCAGCTTGAGCCGAAGGATCGTATCAGACCCGATCTTGGCGGTGAAAAGGATAGATAGCGCGACAAGAAAACATCCCATGAGAACTGTGGTGTATCGGTTCATGCGGATCTCCGGCTCAATAGCGTGGTTGTTTGGCTCTACATCAAAGAAAGGGGCACTAAGGTTCTCTAAGTTATAATCGGTGT
>CAZAPB010000120.1:0-4543 GCA_964486835.1 uncultured Planctomycetia bacterium | reverse complement strand
GAATCTTTTTTCAGGCGGCGCCATTAACCGTCTGACTATTTTTGCTTTGGGAATTATGCCTTATATTTCTAGCTCGATCATCATGCAGTTGTTAACGGTGGTTGTGCCTGCGCTGGAGAAAATGGCGAAGGAAGGTGAGACCGGTCGACGTAAGATTAACCAGTATACTCGTTATGGTACGGTTCTTTTATCACTTGTACAATCATACTTTATTGCGGTATGGCTTGAAAACCCAGCTAGGTTTGACGGTCTTGAGATTGTTCAGTTCCCTGGGATTCCTTTTCGCCTTTTGACTATGTTGACGTTAACAACGGGTTCGGCATTTATTATGTGGTTGGGTGAGCAGATACAGGAAAAAGGCATTGGGAACGGAATGTCTCTAATTGTGGCGGCGGGTATTCTTTCGAGGGTCCCCACAGCGACTTTTCAGATGATTGAGCTTATGAAGCCGGGACGCGCATCCTCTGCGGGAGTAGCGCAAGTTGACGCCTTGAAACTGGTTTTTATGCTGGCAATCATGGTTGGCGCGATCATTGCGGTTGTTCTTTTAACACAAGGGGAAAGAAAGATTCCCGTGCAGTACGCCAAGCGCGTTGTAGGGCGAAAAGTTTTTGGTGGGCAGTCCACTTTTATTCCGTTTAAAGTCAATAACGGCGGTGTGATGCCTATCATCTTTGCACAGTCTATTATTCTTTTTCCGGCGACTATTGGTATTTTTGTGCCAAATCATTTTATCCAGCAGGTGGCCTCAGTAATGTCAGCTGGAAATGCTGGTTATCAGATCATGCTGATGTTGATGATAGTTTTCTTTAGTTATTTTTATACGGCAATCGCGTTTAACCCTATTGATGTGGCAGAAAATATGAAAAAATACGGTGGGTTTATTCCGGGAGTCAGGCCGGGGACGCCAACCGCGGAATATTTTGATTTTATTATTAATAGGATTACTTTGCCGGGCGGTATTTTTCTGGCTATCATCGCAGTCGCGCCGGATGTATTGAGCAAAGCGCTGAGCATACCTAATCAAATTGCAGATTTCTTTGGAGGCACGGCTCTTTTGATCGTTGTCGGGGTAAGCCTTGATACGATCAAGCAGATAGAATCACAGCTCATTATGAGGCACTACGAAGGTTTCATGAAGCACGGGCGAATTCGCGGAAGACAGCGGGGGGCTTATTAATATTTTAAAAGCGGAGTTGCTATGAGGTTGGTTCTTTTGGGTCCCCCGGGCGCAGGAAAGGGAACTAGGGCGCAAGTTCTTTCACATGATCTTAATATTCCGCATATATCAACCGGTGATATGCTTAGGGAAGCGCTCAGATGTGGGTCGCCGCTTGGTTTAAAGGCTAAATCATTTATGGACCTGGGCGAGCTCGTGCCCGATGATGTGGTAATCGCGTTGGTAAAGGAGCGGCTTGAAAAAGTCGATGCGAAAGATGGATTCATACTTGACGGTTTTCCAAGGACAGCCGATCAAGGAGAAAGTTTGCTTAGCATGTTGGCGTTAATGAAGATGCCTCTGGATGTCGCCCTTTATTTTAAGACAAGTTTATCGGTTATCATAAGTCGGCTAGGTGGACGCAGAATATGCGATAAATGCGGAAAGACTTATCATATTGTAAATTTTAAGCCCAAGACGGATGGTATCTGTGATATCTGTAGTGGTAAACTGATTCAGCGTACCGATGATCGCGAGGACGCTATAGAGAATAGACTTAAGGTATACGAAAAGCAGACCGAGCCGCTAATAAATTTTTTTGAAAAAAAGAACCTGCTTGACGAGATTTCGGGTGATTTGGAAGTCAGCGACTTGAATATTGATCTTGAGAAGATATTTAAGAGAAGAAACCTTGTCGGAAATCGAGCTCAAAGCGCCAGGTGAGTTAACCAAGATGCGGCTTGCCGGCCGTGTTGTGGCTGATCTACTGGTTTTGTTGGGAAAAGAAGCGCGTCCGGGTGTAAAGACAAAAACACTGGATATGATTGCCGAGGATTTTATTCGCTCCAAAGGGGCTGAGCCGGCGTTCAAGGGGTATTATGGGTTTCCTGCTTCGATATGCGCGTCGGTAAATGAAGAAGTTGTTCATGGTATTCCCAGTGAACGGATGCTAAAGGACGGCGATATCATCGGCGTAGATGTCGGCGTGAAGCTAGATGGTTTTTTCTCCGATGCGGCGCGTACTTATGCTGTCGGAGAAGTCGATAGCGAAAGTCGCAGGCTAATTAAGTTAACGCGCGAAGCACTGTATGAAGGGATCAGGCAGGCGGTTGTTGGTAACAGAGTTTCAGATATTTCATGGGCTGTTCAGCAATACGCTGAGAATAACGGTCTTTCTGTGGTCAGGCAGTATGTCGGGCACGGCATCGGAAGAAACCTTCACGAAGAGCCACAGGTGCCAAATTTTGGTAGGCCGCACCTAGGCGCTAAGCTTGTAGAAGGTATGGCGCTTGCTATAGAGCCTATGCTAAACTTAGGGGCCTGCGAAGTAAGTGTTCTTAAGGATGGATGGACCGTAGTGACCAAGGATGGTAAAAGATCCGGGCATTTTGAGCAAACGATTTTTGTAGGTAAGGGTAAGGCTGAGATAGTAACTGAATAGGGAGACGCGAACGCAGTAATGGCAAAAGAAGAAGCAATCCAAGTCGAAGGCACAGTCGCGGAGGCGCTTCCTAATGCTATGTTTCGTGTTGATCTTGAGAACCAGCACCGCGTGCTGGCGCATGTATCGGGTAAGATGCGGATGAATTTCATCCGGATTTTACCAGGCGATAAAGTCATGCTTGAGTTGTCGCCTTATGATCTGACACGTGGGCGGATCATTTACCGCGTTAAGTGATATTCCTAAGGAGATGAAAAAGTGAAAGTACGCGCAAGTATCAAAAAAATTTGTGATCATTGCAAGATCGTGCGACGGAAACGCGTGGTTCGCGTGATTTGCGTCAACCCCAAACATAAACAAAGACAAGGATAACACTAGACATGCCGAGAATTGCCGGAGTCGATATCCCCAAAGAGAAAAAAATATTTGTTTCTCTGAGCTATATCTATGGAATTGGGCGCTCCAATTCGCTCGATATCCTGAAGCAGGCCAGAATCAGTCCTGATGTGCGCGCAAAGAATCTAACTGACGACGAAGTATCAAGAATCGCCGCCATCATACAGAAAGATTATAAGGTAGAGGGGAACCTTCGCCGTGATTTAGCGCTCAATATCAAACGTTTGATGGATATCCAGTCTTACCGTGGCAGCCGTCATAAAAAAAGCTTACCGGTACGAGGACAAAGAACCAGGACCAACGCTAGAACGCGCAAAGGTCCTAAGAAAACTATCGGCGCACAGCGAAAGAAAGAAACAGCCGCAGCTCCCAAGGCCGCAGCGGGTGTTAAATAATAACAAGGAGGAAGTAAAGTAAGTGGCTAAAGCAAAAAAGTTTAAATCCAGAAAGAAAGTAATTCGCAACGTGGCGGAAGGAGTCGCTCATATTTTGGCGACTTTTAATAACACGCAGGTCACAATTACGGATCGTAATGGTAACGTAGTTTCATGGGCCACTTGTGGTTCGTCCGGATTTTCGGGATCAAAGAAGTCCACGCCCTTTGCCGCCCAGGTTGCGGCTGAACAGGCGGCTAAGAAGTCGTTAGAGCATGGCATGAAGTCCGTTGAGGTTTATGTGAAAGGTCCCGGCTCAGGAAGAGAATCAGCGATACGCGCTCTGCAGGCCGCGGGTCTTTCAATCAGTTTGATCAAGGATGTGACTCCGATTCCGCATAACGGGTGTCGTCCTCCCAAGAGAAGGAGAGTGTAATATGGGACGTTATACAGGCCCCGCATGGCGTCAAAGCCGACGTGAAAAAATTGATCTTTTTCCCCGTAGCTCACTGGGAGCTAAGTCAAAATTTGCCGAGCGTAGCGATGTGCCGCCGGGAATGCACGGACTGAACCGGCAGAAACTTTCCAATTATGGATTACAGTTGCGAGAGAAACAGAAAGTAAAGCATATTTACGGAGTCTATGAAAAACAGTTCCGTAATTATTATGAAAAAGCGGCTAAGTCAAAGGGTGTAACAGGTGTGACACTTTTGATGATGTTGGAGAGGCGTCTGGATAATGTTATTTACCGTATGGGGATTGTCAATTCGCGTCGTCAGGCCAGACAGGCAGTTAGCCATGGACATGTTATGATTGACGGCCGTAAAATGGATGTTCCTTCATATCAGGTCCGTCTAGGCGAAATCGTCACTGTGGTCGGTAGCGATAAAATGAATGAGACGTTTAAAAAGGCATACGAACTCCATAAGGATACCGATACGACGGTGTGGTTGACTGTGGATATCGAAAATTTGAAGGCCACTGTCAAAAAGCTTCCGGAGCGCTCTGACATCCAAATGCCTATACAGGAGCAGTTGATCGTCGAACTTTATTCAAAGTAATTTTTTTAGAACGTCCGCAGGACGGCGGGACGAGTGCGTCGCCGTTGGTGATGTGCATCAAAGGAGAGATACAATGGGTATCGTGCTAAGATCGTTTGAAATACCAAAGAAG
>CAZAPB010000119.1:0-4547 GCA_964486835.1 uncultured Planctomycetia bacterium | reverse complement strand
AATGCAAAGATCTCTATGAGCCTGCAAAGGAAACGATCAAACAGCTTGGGGTCACTGACGCTCACCTGCGGGAGATAAAGGGAAAGATTTTTTTTGTCCGAGGTCGGGGATGTCCTGCATGCGGTGGAAAAGGATATTCGGGCCGAGCAGTACTGCTTGAGGCGATGGCAATTACCCCCATGATCAAAATGATGATTTTGAAAAGTGCCCAGGAACACGAGCTTAAAAGAGTGGCGCGGCAGGAGGGGATGCATACGTTGCGTGACTGCGGCATCGCTAAGATACTCCAGGGTATCACAACGCCCGAAGAAGTGATTCGCGTGACTGTGCGCGACGAGGAGGCGGAATGAATATATCCAACGACATTATTCTGGGAGCGCTAAAAAAGATCGGCCGGCTGCCGGAGGAGGAGATAAAAAAACTGGCTGACCGATGTTTGGTCGAGCCGAATGTAAAGCTATGGGATGTCTTGTTGGCCAATGGTTTGATGGCCGAGAAGGAGCTGGCGGCGGTCCTCAGTCTTGAGCTTCAGATCCCTTTCTTCAATTTAGCCAAGTATAAGATTCATTCCGATATGGCCAAGATTATCACCGAAAAAACCGCGCGCAAATATCATTTGATTCCCGTTTCGCTTTTGGGCAAGCGTTTGACGGTCGCGATGGCCGATCCGCTGAATATTTTCACCATTGACGATATCGCTATCCTGACCCAGACCAAAGTAGACTATGTGATTTCTACTGAGAAGGACATTCAGGAAGCGACCGAAAAGCTTTATGTGAATGACAGAGAGAATATGAGCGCGATCATGGAAGAGATCGGCACGAGCGGCGAGAGCGTGGAGGTGGTGCGCCAAGAGGATGAGAATGAGGGAGCCGTTATTTCCAAGGAATCGCAGGCCCCAATCGTGAAGATGGTGGAGCTTTTTTTACGCGAGGCACTCAAAAAACGAGCCAGCGATATCCATGTCGAGCCTTTTGAGAACCGCATTCGCGTGCGTTACCGCATTGATGGCCAAATGCAAGAGGCGTTCGTCGTGCCCAAGAAGAACCAGAACGTGCTTTTGACGCGCCTGAAGATCATGTCCAAGCTTGATATCACGGAGAACCGTTTGCCCCAGGACGGGCGGTTCAAGATCAAGTTCCCTGAAAAGGAAGTGGACTTTCGTGTGTCGGTACTGCCGACTTATTTCGGTAGCAAGGTTGTGATGCGCATACTGGACAAGAGTGTTCTGAGCCTGGGATTGGACAGCTTGGGGCTTTTGCCGGAAACCGTTGAGGTATTCAATGCCGCCATCGCCAAACCATTCGGAATGATCCTGATCACAGGTCCGACCGGTAGTGGAAAATCGACCACACTTTACTCGATACTGAACAAACTGAACACACCCGAACGTAATCTGATCACGATTGAGGACCCGATTGAATATCAAGTCAAGGGAATCTCCCAGATTCAGGCTCATCACGAGATCGGAATGGATTTTGCTAATGGGTTGCGCGCGATCCTTCGTCAGAGCCCTGATGTGGTGATGGTCGGAGAGATCCGAGACGGGGAGACCGCGGATATCGCTATCAAGGCGGCTTTGACCGGGCAAGTGGTGTTGAGTACACTGCATACCAATGATGCCGCGGGAGCCGTGACGCGCTTGATGGATATGGGGGTGGAACCGTTTCTGATCTCTTCAAGCGTTGTCATGGTGGCCGCACAGAGGCTTTGCCGCCGAGTCTGTCCTTATTGCAAGGAAGAGATTGAAATTCCGAGCGAAGTCTTCCGGCGGATGGATGTGGATATTGAAATGATCTGTCCTGATCACAAGAATCGGCAATATCTGAGAGGCAAGGGATGTGAAAAATGCGCTAAGACCGGATACAGGGGCAGGCTAAGCGTTGTTGAGGTGATGCCGGTTGATGAGGCGATGATGGACATGATCGTACGACGGGCATCTTCGTTGGAGATCAAGAATTATGCGATTTCGAAAGGCATGTCCACGCTGCGAGTCGATGCGTTGAAAAAATTTTGTATGGGGTTAACAACACTGGATGAAGTGATACGTGTAACTTCGGAGGACGAATAAAATGCCTTTATATCGCTATGCCGCTAAGGACAAGACTGGGAGACCGATGGGTGGTGTGATTGAAGCATTGGACCAGAAGTCTCTTATCGTAAATCTAAGAAGGCAGGGCTTTGTGATCGTTTCCATTCGTGAGGAAAAGGCCAAGGAGCAGAGAAAGATTAGTTTCGGCAAGCCAAAAATCAAATCGACCGAGCTTGTGCTTTTTTCAAGACAGCTGGCCACGATGCTGGAGGCAGGCATTCCTTTGGTGCAAGCGTTTGATATCTTGGCGGAGCAGATCGATTCGCCGGTGTTTCGCAAAGTTGTCGGCGATGTACGGCGTGATGTTACGGCCGGATCGGCTTTTCATGAGGCCCTCAACAAGCATCAGGAGGCGTTCTCGCCTCTTTTTATTAATTTGGTCAAAGCCGGGGAGGCGGCGGGAGCGCTTGATGAGATTATGGACCGCCTTGCGGCGTATATGGAAAAAGCCGATGCGCTTAATCATAAAATAAAATCCGCGATGAATTATCCGATTGTTGTTTGCTCAATGGCCGGGTTGATCACTGTTTTGATGCTTGTGAAAGTGGTCCCTGTATTCAAGCAGATGTTTTCTGATTTCGGGGCCAAGCTTCCGTTGCCGACGCTGATTCTGGTTGCGGTCAGCGAATTTTTGATAAAAACCCTGCCATTCTGGATTGTCGGAATAATTGTTGGTATTGTTATGTTAAAGAAATTCATCAAAACAAAAAATGGGAGGCTGATGTTCCATAAGCTTCTCTTTAAGCTCCCCGTTTTTGGTATTATCCTGCAAAAAGGGGCCGTCTCGAAGTTTACGCGTACCTTGGCGACATTGATAAAAAGCGGTGTGCCTATTTTGCAGGCACTCGATATCGTAGGAAAATCTTCTGATAACAGCATTATCGAAAAGGCTGTGGAATATGTGCGTGTTTGCATAAGGGAGGGCGAAAACATAACGGATCCGCTCATGAGGACCAAAGTGTTTCCATCGCTGGTGGTCCGAATGATCGCTGTCGGCGAACAGGCCGGCGAATTGGAAAAGATGCTCAACAAAGTGGCAGATTTCTATGACGAACAGGTCAATACAGCCGTTTCGGGGCTAACGAGTTTGATAGAACCGCTAATCATCTCTTTCTTGGGTATTGTTATAGGCGGTATCGTTATCTGCATGTTTTTACCGATATTCAAAATGGCTACCGTAGTGACCGGAACCGGTTAATGAATAAGCTGAATTTATTATCAATCAGCGCAAATTATCAATTACTAATAAAGAAAATTAACTAAAGCCAAATTCAATTTACTTTCAGGAAGTGAAATGATATTCTCCTGCAATAGAAGGATTTTTGGTAGTTTTGGCGGGTCGCGACGGGATGAAATTAAACGCTCTCATGGATTTTTTTATCCTCCCCGGATTGGAGCAGATCTGCCCGCCAAAGCGCAACAAAAGGGAAATCGGTGAAAAGAAACTCGAAGCGTTTTACTTTTGTGGAAATCATGATTGTTGTCGCGCTCATCGGTCTTTTGATCGTAATTGCGGTGCCCAATTACATTGAGGCTAGAGTGTCGGCTCGGGCAAATACTTGTGTAAACAACCTGCGCATGATCTCAGCCGCCAAGAATCAAGCAGCGTTGGAGAATAATCTGGCGGATACGGTGACGCCAACGACCACGCAGTTATCCCCTTATCTTGAGGAGACCACCGCAGACACAGGTTTGCCCCAGGAACCGATAAACGGCGCCTACTCCATCAATGCAATAAGTGCGCGGCCTACCTGCAGTGTGGGTGGCGCGCATAGTGTTACCTAGCAGACTGCTAGATTAATAAGTGACCGCGCTAAAGGTTCTCAGCTCTCAGAAGGGGTTGTTTTCTTTTAGCGGCAAATAAGAGATGAGCGCGGATCCGATCCGACCGACGATAGTTTCCCCAGACACAAACCGTTATCCTTTTTGGGTATTAGCTTTCATCATCCTGACTGCCATTGTTATTTTATACATCGTATCGTTGGGGCACAACTTCCTATTTGATGAGGAAAATATTATATTGAACAATCCGACGATCCGGAGCTTTTCTCGGATACCGGATCTGCTGACTCACGGCTATTTTTATTTTGAAAACCGCCCTCAGCCGCGATGGGATGAGTATTACCGGCCGCTGACTTCGCTGACGCTGATGGCGGATTATCATTTCTGGGGAGTCAACCCGCTGGGATACAACCTGACCAATCTTTTTTTGCATTTGATCTTGTGCACCCTATACTTTAGCTTATTAGCCGACCTATTAAAGAATCGCATCGCCGCTTTCTTGGCGGCACTTCTTTACGCAGTGCACACGATTCACACTGAAGCGGTGACTTACACGGCAAGTCGCGGGGATATTCTGGGCCTTCTTTTGATCATTGCCGCGATGCTGTTGTATTTACGTGGCCGGCCGCTGGTGTCGCTTTTTTGTTATTCACTGGCGCTGTTTTCAAAAGAG
>CAZAPB010000118.1:0-4579 GCA_964486835.1 uncultured Planctomycetia bacterium | reverse complement strand
CATAGTGGGTTTTGAGGAATCGAGAATGATGATCTAACCAAATGAAAAAAAACGGGAAAACCTGGACGGAACTGCACGCCAGTTGTACCCCAAATTCGAATGAAGCTGTTTTGGGGCGATTTTTTACGAGGTGCTTTATAACCTCTTGCCATCAAACATCGTTTTAGCGGTAATTGATAGGTTAAAAGAAGTCAGCCGAAGGAATTAGACTCAAAAAAAGCGCTTGTTAAGTCTCTTTTTCACTGTCGTGAGTCATCAGTTTTCCCGCCATTCGGTTTGTCCACTGCCTGAATCGCTCGATGTAACTATAGGCGGCAGGCACTACCAGAAGCGTCAGAACCGTGGAGGAGATAAGTCCGCCGATAACAGAAATCCCCATACTTGTTCTTTGCTTAGAGGCTTCGTTTAAACCGATAGCAATGGGAAGCATTCCTGCGATGAGCGCGATAGTCGTCATGATAATGGGGCGAAGCCTTGTCTTGCCCGCGATAAGAAGAGCCTCTGGAATGTCCTTGCCTTCTCTTATGAGCTTATTAGTGTAGTCCACGAGTAGAATGGAGTTCTTTGTGGATATCCCCAAAAGCATAATGCAGCCGATCATGGAAAAAATATCAAAAGACGATCTGGTTATAGCTAGAGCATAAAACGCGCCGCAAGCGGCAAGCGGCAGAACCAGCATGATCGCCAGCGGTGTCACAAAAGATTCGTAGAGACTCGCGAGAACAAAATAGATAAAGACGACCGAGAGAATTGCGGCGAGTGCCATATTTTGGGCCAATTCCTGAAAGTCTTCGGCCTCGCCCACGAATTGATAGCGAACGCCTGGTGGGATTTTTATATCGCCGCCTTCCAGAATTTGTTTCACATCCTGCATCGCATGCGACATTCCCTTGCCCTTGGGATTAAGCGCCGCCGAAAGCTGAATATACCGTCCTCTATCCTGGCGATTGATCGCGGAAGGCCCAGCTACTTCCTGGGTACTTGAAACATCCGCAAGATAAATAAGTCTTTGATTTACATTTGGAATAAAAATCTTATCAAAATTGTCCTTGAGGTTTCTTTCGTCTTCTTTGAGACGCACGCGAATATCGTATTCTTTGCCACCCTCGCGATAAACGGCGGGAACAACCCCTTCGATCAAAGTTCTAAGCTCCTGCCCCAACAAAGTGCTGGAGACACCAAGCACCTCTCCTTTTGATTTATCCAATACCACCCTAAACTCAGGCTTCCCAAGCTTTGTGCTTAAATCGACGTCCTGAAGGTCAGGATGATGTTTTAATTTCTCATATAAAGCATCCGCTGTCGCCTCAAGCTGAACTAGATCCGACCCAACCAAGTTCACATTGAATGGTTGCTGGGAACCCCCTGCCACATGTCCCACATCGATGACCTTCGCATCAACCTTGTTGAACGGCACAAGCTCTTGCCTTATCACATCTTTTATGGCGGTTGTGTTCATTTTTCTTTTCTTAGACTTAACAAGCTGGATAAAAAGAGAGGCCTCGTTCGTTTCTCCTTGTTGGCCGCCGACGGTAAGCACAGTTAGCTGAACTTCCGGATTGGAGCGGACTTTTTCGTCGATCTCCCGGGCAGTTTTATCCATGACTTCGAGAGGAGTTCCTGCCAGCATATCCATATCCACTGAAAACTCGCCTGCATCTTGTGGGGGCAAAAAAGTCTTCGGCACAGTTTCAAGGGCAAAAAAACTTCCTACAAATATTAAAAGCGCGATGCCAATCACCCATAGCGGGTGTTTAGTTGTTATCTTAAGGGATCGAACATAAAATGTCTCAAGAGCGTCTTGGAAGCGCCCGAAGCCATCAACCAAAAATCCAAAAAATTTGCTGATAGGCCCCTTTCTGACCGCATGAAGATTCCCCGCAAAATGCGCCGAAAGCATCGGAGCCATCATCAAAGCATCCAATAAGCTGATCAAGATAACAAAACAAATAGTAAGGCCGAACTCTTTAAAGAACTGGCCCACCAATCCCTGTAAAAAAGCTACCGGCCCGAAAACCGCAAGGATCGTGAGTGTCGTTGCCACCACGGCCATGGTAACCTCGTGAGTTCCGTGGCTCGCCGCAAATCGCGGCTTCTCACCGAGTTCCATGTGACGAAAGATATTCTCACGGACAACGATCGCGTCATCCACTAAGAGTCCTATCGAAAGACTTAGCGCGAGCAAAGTCATCACGTTAATGGAAAATCCCGCGAATGACATAAGAATGAAAGCGCCAAGCAGAGAACTTGGAAGCGCCAGGCCCGTAATAATGGTCGATCTTACATTTCCAAGAAAAAAATAAACGACAATAACGGTTAGAAGGATTCCAAGAATAATGCTCTCGGTGACGTCATCCACATTCGCCTGGATCGACTTGCCTCCATCACGCACAACGGAGAGCTTAAAACCGGGGATCCGGCCTTTGAAATCGCGGTCTATCCTATCGACGCGTTTTTTTACCGCGTCCACCACCGCGATGGTATTAGCGCCCGAGCGGCGATAAACCGTCAGGGAGAGAGCCGGGACACCATTCACATAAGAGCGGCTTGTTTCGTCTACGATCCCATCTTCAACATCGGCTACGTCAGAAACCTGCACGGGGCTCTCATTGCCATAGAATGAGATGATGGTCGAACGAATGTCTTTTAGAGATTCAAACTGCCCCAAAGTGCGGATAAGCGCTTCTTTGGTTTTTGTTTTTAGATCCCCCGCCGGTATGTTTTTTCCTGATATTTCTATCCGGCTGGCGACTTGACTTGCGGAGATTTCGCGGTCTTTTAGTTTTTTTAGATCCAAAAGCACCTGAATTTCCCGTTTTCTGCCGCCCACGATGTCCACCAATCCAACATTTTTTACTTGTTCGATCAAAGAGCGAATATCTTGATCGGCCAGATCAAAAAGATCGGCCGGAGCGAGATCTGCGGATAAAGTCAAGATCACGATGGGCTGGTCCGCGGGATCAATGCTTCGGATGATGGGGTCTTTGGCGTCATCGGGAAGCTTTGACTTTAGCCCTGCGACGCGATCTCTTATTTGCTGTTCGGCGTATTTTAGATCCGTTTCCAAAGTAAATTCGACGACGATGCTACTGACCCCTTCCTTATTGGACGAGCTGACTTTTTTGATCCCCGAAAGAGTTGAAACAGTATCCTCGATGGGCTTAGACACCAATGTTTCGATCTCATTGGGGCCCGCCCCCGCATAAGTGGTCGTAATAGAAATGATAGGAAAATTAACGTTCGGAAAAAGGTCTACTCCCAGCCGCCCGAGTGAGACAATGCCGAGTATCATGACAAGAAGAAAAATGCAGGTGATGAAAACGGGTCGTTTGATCGAAAGATCCGGGAGATTCACGACTCGTCTCCGGTAAACGTTCTAAGCTGCGCCGCAAGACTCAGAAGTTCCGCCTCAGTTCTGAGTCTAGCGACCTGCGATAAGAGATAATCCTGTTCAAAACTTAAAACCTGGAATGTCGTACTCCGTCCGCGGCTAAGGCTTTCTTTTTCATTGGTAAGTTTTTCTTTTTGAGCTTCCTCAAGCGCGGTGGCCGTCTCAAGGCGATCTTTGGCTTCTTCTATGCTTTGCTGTAGATCCTTCCACTGGCTTTCTTGCTCGAATAATTTGCGCTCATAATTTTTCCTGGCGCCTTCAGCCTCCTTTAAATAGCCTGTTCTCACCGAAGAAACGCCTGCTTGATCCAGAGGCGTGCTCACGCGCACCCCTACGGTATAGTAGGGGTTTCTCGATCCAAAAGAATCATCCTCCGAGTCCGCAAATGACGGATCCAGACCGTTCAAAGAAGCGTTTGCGAATAATTCAAGAGACGGCAGGTACTGATCCCGAGAAACCTCGCTTGAGGCGATATTGGCATCTTTGGTCTCGCGAGCCGCTTTGACGTCAT
The DNA here is from genome assembly GCA_964486835.1 of uncultured Planctomycetia bacterium. Classification (GTDB taxonomy): domain Bacteria; phylum Omnitrophota; class Gorgyraeia; order 2-02-FULL-51-18; family 2-02-FULL-51-18; genus CAMDWQ01. Next base: position 677 of record CAZAPB010000118.1, on the reverse strand, counting down.
CCCTTAACTTAGCTCGCTTTATTTGAATCCGTTCTTCTAAGTCCTCTCTTGTGGGAAGGGACAGACCAACGCTTACCTCATCAGAATCAATGCCCCGCTCTGTGTTGAAGGTCCTGGCGGCTTGACGCGCGCCATGCTTTGAGATCTTTAAATCAAGCTCCCTTGCCTTTAAGGCGGCTTCGGATTGAAAAAGATCGGTCCTGTCGATAAGGTTTTGGCTGACTCTTTTTTGAGTGTAGTCCCGGATCTTTTGAGCACGGTCCAGGCTCTCCTCGGCAACTTTTACAATTTCACGAAAAATGGCCAGCCGCCAGTAGTTTGATTCCGCGTCAGCCAGGATCTGTTTTTGCTTAAATGACTCCGCATAGGAAGTGGCCTTAGCTCGGGAGTTGATCGAAGTTTCATTGGCGCGAGCAGAACGGCCAAACGCATTACGCCAAAGGGCCTGCGAGAGCTCTAAGGTAGTGCGATTCTCAAATAATCTTGGTTCAGGTACAAACAAAGACTCCGCGCCGGATATATCCGTGCGTAAAACGTCGTAGGACAAACTGCCTTTTAGATCGATTTGGGTTTCTTGGCTCAAACCCACTGAATACGCGTCGGCTTTAGTTTCGGTGCCCGTAAATATGGCCATCTGAGTAGGGCGCTGGTCATCCGTATGCCCTATCTCTGAAAAT
>CAZAPB010000117.1:0-4647 GCA_964486835.1 uncultured Planctomycetia bacterium | reverse complement strand
ATTTTTGATGGCAGGCGGCGGTGTTGGCATTCCTCCCTTGTATCATTTTGCTAAAGAACTTGTGCGTCTGAAGGTTCCCAAAAAGAACATTCATATATTTCTAGGCGCGAGGGACAAGTCACTTCTTTTATGCCAAATTGAATTTAAAAGACTGGGTGTCCAGCTGCATCTGGCCACTGACAATGGCTCCCGTGGAAAAAAAGGTTTTGTCACGCATATCCTCGAAGATTTTTTAAAGGAACAGACTTCTAAGAACTTGCGTCTTTATACCTGCGGGCCCAATGTGATGATGAAGGCCGTCTCATCGATCGCCCAAAAGTTTGCAGTGCCCTGCCAGGTATCGGTCGAAGTGCCGATGGCCTGCGGTTTCGGCGCCTGTTTGGGTTGCGCAATTAAGATCAAAGATCAAACTTGCCCGCCGACGCTTCAGTGGCGGGGATCAAAGATCAAAAATGAAGACGGCTATTGTTACGCGTTGGCGTGTAAAGAAGGGCCGGTGTTTGAGGGGAGCTCAGTCCTATGGGAATAGATCTCTCGACGCAGATAGGGAAGATCAAATTAAAGAACCCTGTTCTTGTTGCTTCGGGCACGTTTGGACACGCCAAGGAATTTGAGAATTTTTTTGATCTAAAAAAATTGGGCGGCATTGTGACCAAGACTATTACGATCAAACCTCGGTTGGGCAATCCGCCGCCGAGGATTGTGGAGACGCCCTCGGGTATGCTTAACGCGATCGGTCTTCAGAACCCCGGAGTCGAAAAATTCATCGAGGAAAAACTGCCATTTTTACGCAAGACCGATGTGCCGATTATCGTCAGCGTGATGGCGTATGGGGTCGATGAATTTGTCGAGCTTGTGCAAATTCTCGAAAAAGAGGACGGGATCGATTGGTTTGAGATGAACCTGTCATGTCCGAACGTTTCTTATGGCACTCATGGTTTTTCAGCTGGCAATGTTGTCGCGGGTCCTGCCGCTGCGCGAGCCCAAAAACCGCATGATGCTAACATGCGATTTTTGGGCGCCCACGCTTCGCGTCACCCGCAAAGCTCGGATGAGAAAATAACAACATATGCTCCAAAAATGTTTGCACATGACGCGGGAATGATAAAAGACGTTGTGTCAGCCGTACGAAAGGTGACTTCCCGTACGGTGATCGCCAAGCTCGGCCCCGATGTATCTAATATAGGAGAGATGGCCATGGCTGCTGAAAAGGCAGGCGCAGATGCTATCGCGCTGACCAATACCTTTATGGCCATGAAGATCGATATTCATACGCGCAAACCTGTGTTGGCCAATAAGACCGGCGGACTGTCGGGGCCTTGTATACGCCCGATCGCGGTGCGCCTTGTCTGGGAAGCGGCCAGGCAGATCACGATCCCCGTTGTCGGTATCGGTGGCATTATGTCAGGGGAGGATGCGATTGAGTTTATGATGGCCGGCGCTTCGGCGGTGCAAGTCGGCACGGCCAATTTTATCAACCCCCGTGCGTCGATGGATGTTCTCGGCGGGATAAAGGATTTTATGAAAGAAAATAAGATCAGCGCTTTGTCACAGATTATTAGGTCTGTGAAAGAATAAGAGCGCCAGATTAGCGCTTGTCGATACGGTGTCCCCATTGCGAGGAGACCCAAAGGGGCGACGCGGCAATCTCCTTTTTATGTCATGACGCAATGGGATTGCTTCCCGCCACAAAGCGTTAGCGGGCGCGGCGCCACTTTCCGCCGGAGGCGGACCCGCCTTCGGCGGGCGTTCCTCGCAATGACTGTGCATCAATAAGCGCTAATCTGGTACAAATCTATTTCCTTCGGACGGATTGACAAGATCTGTACATTAATGTACACTTATGTACATAAAGGGGTTAGCGCTATGACACAAACCACATTTACTGAATTCAGGAAGCACGCCAAGGCATATTTTGATTCCGTTGAAAAAGGGGAGATAGTTCAAGTTTTAAGACATGGCAAGGTAATAGCCGAAGTGATTCCTCCGCACGAAAGCGTCGATAAAAAAGCATGGAAAAAACCGGGGCTTAAACTTGTGATTCCCGGAGTATCTTTGACCAAGGCTTTATTGGCAAACCGCAGGGAAGCACGGGCTTGAGGGTTTATTTTGATTCTTCCGCGCTAACCAAAAGGTATGTCATGGAAAAGGGCAGTCTGGCTGTCGACAATTTTTTTCAAGAAACAGATTCTGTCATAGTCAGCAGTATCTGTCTGCCTGAAATTATATCCGCGCTTACCCGCTTACGCAGAGAAAAAAAAATAGGTGTGGATCAATATGGGCGCTGCAAAAAAAGCGTTATCGAGGATTTTGCGTCATTTGAAGTATACTCGCTGTCGGCCGAGATTTTGAATAGAAGCATCGTTGTCTTAGAGCAAACAGCGTTACGCGCGGCCGATGCACTGCACATTGCCTCTGCCATGGAGTCTAAGGCAGCGATTTTTGTTTCAGGCGACAAACGACAACTGCTTGCCGCAAAACAATTCAACCTGATGGTCAATTTGGTCTAATTTCAATGAGCGCAGAAGATAAACTGATCGTCGCCCTTGATGTACCGAATCTCAAAGAGGCCGAGGAGCTGGCAAAGGCCCTTTCGCCGGCGGTCAAAACGTTTAAAATAGGCAAAGAACTTTTTACCTCAGCGGGTCCTGACGCGGTGCGGATGGTGCATGCCCATGGGGGGAGGGTGTTCCTGGACCTCAAGTTTCATGATATTCCCAACACGGTCGGCGCGGCTTGTGAGGCGGCAACCCGGTTGGGGGTATGGATGATGAATGTGCATGCGCTCGGCGGAAAGGCAATGATGACCGTTGCCGGTCAGGCAGTGCGTAAGATTTCCGAAGAATTGAAGATAGAGCCCCCCAAAGTTATTGGCGTGACGGTGCTTACCAGCCTCAAGGACCAGGATTTGAGGGAAGTAGGCCTTCAAAGAGGCGTAAAAGAAGAAGTTGATAACTTAGCCCTACTTGTGCGACAATGTTTGTTAGACGGCGTTGTGGCTTCAGGCCAGGAAATCGAGTTGATACGGAAAGTGACCGGTCAGCGTTTCCTCATCGTGACTCCGGGGGTACGACCCTTATGGGCGTCCCACGGTGACCAAAAGAGAATCATTACTCCCAAGGAAGCGATACAGAAGGGTGCCGATTTTGTCGTCGTCGGCAGGCCCATCACACAGGATAAAAGCCCCCGCGAAGCCGCGGAAAAGATAATCAAAGAGATGGAGTGATTCCATCCAATAACGAGGCAAAACAGAGGGACTAATCACTGCCCTCTCTATCAAGCCTAGAACAACCAAGGAGCAGAAGGTGAGTTTATTTAAAAAGAAAGAAGCGTCGTTTGAGGATATGGATTCTCGCGACCAGTTGAAAAGGATCATGGAACAACTCGGATTCTTAGAGAAGAAAGTCGATTCAGTGCTTGAGGAACTTCGCAATCGCGGCAGTTCGCGTCCGTCATTTGGCGGCGGTCAGGGCCCCCAGCGTAGTTTTAGCGGCGGCAGGGATCGTGGAGGTTTCCGCGGTAGTCGTGATCGCGGTGCTTCGCGCCCGAGCAGTGGTGGTAATACCCGTTATGCGGGAAACGGCCCTCAGCGCTATAGCGCGGGTCGGTCGTTCGGCAACGAAGACAACCGCGGTAATTTCGGCGGTAATCGTCCCGATGGAAGAGTTAACCGTCATCAGGGCAGTAGACGGCCTCATCAGCATAATCCCAATGCGGGCAATCCCAGTGCCAGCACCAACGCCAATGGAGCGGCGCCTCAGGCGGCCTCCCCAGAAGCACAGCCAGAATAGTTCGATCTCCCCGACGGCCGGACAACGGCCGCCGGGGAGTATCGTATCTGAAGTATTCCCCTGAAAGACAAAGAATATTTTCTTCATCTGAAAGACCTGGTTCGCCTCGAGGAATCCGAGGAGAATGACCAGATTCGCGAGGAGCTTGAAGAATGCACGGCCCAGGAGCGTCAGACACGCGGTAAGGCGCTTTTGGGCCTTATTCTTTTGGAAAAAAATTTTAGCATCGCCGGACACCCGCTTTCCACATTTGTCCTCAAAGACAAACAAGAATTTCCCCTGTTTACTCTTGAAGAAGGTGATGTCGTCAGTATTTTCGCGCGAGGTGTTCGCGCACGGGAAATCCCGTCGGGCACTGTCTATGAGAAGACACGTGATGCGATCACCGTCGCGATGAATGAGCCCTGGCCTGACTGGTTCGAAGAAGGCCTGACCTGTGAGCTCCACCGCTCGCTCAATCGCGTTACTTACAAAAGAATGCTCGAGGCGCTGGACGCGGTCTTTCAAACGCAGAATACGCGTCTGGCGTATTTTCGCGACCTGTCGCTGAAACTCAAAAAACCCCAGATCGACCCGGTTGAATTGTCGCGGATCCCATGGATGGACCGTGGATTGAATGATTCGCAAAAAAAAGCGGTGGTTTGCGCGCTTTCCGCCAGAGATATCGCGCTGGTACACGGTCCGCCGGGAACCGGAAAGACCACGGTCCTGATTGAGATTATTCGCCAGCACCTTGCCGATGGCTTGTCCGTGTTTGTCACGGCCCCGAGCAATACCGCTTGCGATAATATTCTTGAGCGCCTGATAGACAAGGGCATCAACGCTCTGCGGCTGGGTCATCCGGCGCGTATCACCA
>CAZAPB010000116.1:0-4652 GCA_964486835.1 uncultured Planctomycetia bacterium | reverse complement strand
CAGCCAAGGCTACTCAACACATCGGCTCACGTACGAAGCTCATCAATCACACCGTTTTTTTTCACGCGCTTTCTTGGCTGCCTATTATTCTGATTCCGTATTTTTTCCGGAGCCGTCCGGCTCTGATGCCCTGGGCACTTCTGATCACGGTCACTGTGTACACTTCTTTTGGCGCGTTCGCGGTACCCGCTTGGCAGAGTTTGATGTCCGACTATATTCCGGTCAAAAAAAGAGGCAAATATTTCGGCTGGCGCAATCGTCTGCAGGGGATACTCACTGTTTTGGTTTCTATCGCGGCCGGACTGACGTTGAATTATTTCGGCAAGGAAAACATCGTAGGTTTTACGCTTATCTTTGTGTTCGCGATGACTTGCCGTTTCTACGCTTGGATCTGCCTGCGAAAGATGAAAGAGCCTTTTCGCCACACCTCGCACGATGTTTATTTCAGTTTCGTGGATTTTATCAAACAGGCGCGTACGAATAACTTTGCCAAGTTCGTATTCTTTATTTCCGCGATGACATTTTTCGTTAACATCTCGGCCCCGCTGTTGGCCTTTTTTCTGCTCAAGGATCTAGGCTTTAGCTATTCTTCCTATATGGTTGTGGTCACGACCGCGGCGGTTTCGGGGTTTTTTTTCCAGGGAATATGGGGAAAGTACGGAGATCTGGACGGCAACTTGAAGGCCCTGCGGCTGGCCGGCTGGGGGATCGCGCTGATCCCGCTTTTGTGGCTGGTTTCGCTGAATCTGGGTTATATTTTCTTCGTCCAGCTGGTCGCCGGAGCGTTCTGGGGAGGGTTTAATCTTCTTTTTACTAATTTCATTCTCGAGGCTGTTTCTCCGGAAAAACGCATCCGCTGCACGTCTTATTTTAATGTGGTGAACAGCGTGGCCCTGCTTTTGGGTTCGGCCGTGGGCGGATTTCTTTTTGAGCGTGTGCCGCCTATTTTTGGATATTCATTTCTGACATTGTTTCTGTTATCGTGTGTGGGAAGAGCGGCCATCATGGCTTGGCTGGCCCCGAAAATAAAAGAGGTACGCTGATGGGTCTTTTGAATAATTATTTTCTTTCATTCGTGTCGATCTTTGTGGCGGTGGACGCGATGGGCGTGATTCCGATGTATTTGGGGCTGACTCAGGGAATTCCGGAGGACCGTAAAAAATCTTTGGTAAGGCACTCGACCCTGACGGCGCTTTTTGTTTCTCTGGCGTTTCTGGTGGTCGGGGAATCCGCGTTCCGTTGGTTGGGGATCACGATCAGTGATTTCCTGATCGCCGGCGGCATCATTCTGTTCACTATTTCGATCCGCGATCTTCTCCTTATTGAGAAGGCGCCCGCGATCTCCGTCACCTCTACAGGTGTAGTTCCTCTGGCTGTGCCGCTGATAGTAGGCCCGGCGGTTTTGACCACGTCCATGATCAGTCTGAGGTCGTATGGCGTGGTCCCGACAGTTGTTTCGATCGTCGTCAATATCTCTTTGTGCGGTTTTGTGCTTTACCAGTCGAGGTTTTTCTCAAGGCTTCTGGGCGAGGCCGGTTCGCATACCTTGTCTAAAATATCCAATCTTCTTCTGGCAGCTATCGGTATTATGCTTGTGCGCCGGGGAGTCTTTGAGATCATTGCCAATTTTCACCGTTAGGCTGGCGGTAGGCCCTATAATCTTAATATTTAAACGATTAACAAATAAATTATCTATGCAACTTTTTACCGCCTGGTACGTTTAATCTATTGAGACAAGCCAATGGATAAAAACGACGAGGCGCTCATGATGGAATATATGACGGGTGATCCCAACGCCCTGACGCAGATTTTTGCCAGATACAAAATTCGTCTGCTTAATTTCGCTCTGCGGATGACTCAAAATCTCGCTGATGCCGAAGACGTCGTAGGGGATGCTTTTTACAGGGTCTCCTCTAAACGCTACCAACCTGATCCTTCCGCTAAATTCTCCACGTGGCTTTACACCGTCGCCCATAATCTTTGCATTGAAAAGATCCGTAAGGGAAAAAAGAATTTTTTTGAATCGCTTTTCCGGCAGGAAGGGGAAGAGCGGGAAAAGGAATTCACCGATACGAGGCCCGGGCCTGCCGAAATAGTGGCTGACCGGGACATGGCGGTCCGTGTGAGAGAAGCGATCCGCCAGCTTCCGACGCAATATCGCGAGGCCATTATTTTGAGAGAGTATGAAAATATGGATTATACGCAGATCGCTTTGGTGATGGGATGCACGCTTAGTAGCGTAAAGACGCTTATCTTTAGGGCTAGAGAGAAATTGCGCGATGAACTTTTGCTGTTGTGGAAGGAGGGCTCCGATGTCTGATCATCCCAAACATGAACAACTTTCAGCTTATTACGACGCGGCGCTATCCGCGGCGGAAATGAATAATGTCCAGGGCCATATACAGCAATGCGCGGTATGCGGCGCCTATCTGAAGCAGATTACGGCTTTAAGCGGGGCTCTACAGGCCGGGTATGCAGAAAATCCAAGTCCAGATCTTGAGATAAAAATTAAAAGATACGAAGAGTCTGCTCAAAAAAAAGGAGGGTCTGTCATGAAAAAGAACACTTTTGTAATGGCGGGTATCAGCTCCACCGTTTTTGTCGCTGTGATGGCTTTTGTTTTGAATAAATACATGCCGCCGGTCACGCAGGTGTCGCATGAGGCGGCTCTCATGAGCCAACAAGAAGTTGTCGCGGAAGGCAAAGTACTGTCTGCAACCACTAAGGTTGAGCAGAAAACGGCGGCCGCGGTGGTTTCTGTTGCGCCGGTGCCACAACAGGCGGGTGTCGCGAATAGACAACAAGAGACCGTGGCGGCGGAAAAATTGCCGCGGATGGATGCCGAAAGCGGGGAGAGAGTGGCGCGTAGCATGGCTCCTGCCATGGATGTAGCTAATCGGGTTCGTTTAAAGAAGCAAATAATATTTCAAGATGCTTTAGCCAGCAATGGCATTACAGGAGGGGCTAGGCTTGAGAGCGTCTTTTTGGATGGTAAGATGGCGAAAAAGGATGGCATGGATTTACGCGATCAGGCCATGCCGTCTGCCGCTTATTGCTCCGTGCCTATTTTTAGAGCCGGAAGGGAGGCCAACACCGAATCTTATGACAAGATCGTCGAGTCGAGCTTTCTTTCTGTGTCCGATCAGCCTTTGTCAACGTTCTCGATTGATGTGGATTCGGCGGCTTACACGAATGTACGGCGCTTCTTGAACCAAAACCAGATGCCCCCCAAGGAGGCTGTCCGCATTGAGGAGATGATCAATTATTTCTCCTATGATTATCCACAGCCGGCCGGCAGTGACCCGGTGTCTATCACCACGAGTGTGGCCCCGTGTCCGTGGAAAAAAGGACACGAGTTGGTGATGGTGGGCATCCAGGCCCAGAAGATCGACTTAAAGGACGCGCCGGCGTCAAACTTGGTATTTTTGGTTGACGTGTCCGGCTCCATGGATGAACCCAATAAATTGCCGCTGGTAAAATCGGCTCTGAGGCTTCTGGTGGACCAGCTCCGCTCAGAGGATAAGATCTCCATTGTAGTTTACTCGGGGACCGCTAGCATCGTTCTCGAAGGAACGGGCGGTAATAAAAAAGAGAGGATTCTTGAGGCGCTCGATCGACTGCAAGCCGGCGGCTCAACGGCGGGAGGGGCGGGGATCAAACTGGCCTATGATACGGCAAAGAAACATTTTATCCGTAAAGGCAACAACCGCGTGATCTTGGCGACAGATGGGGATTTCAACGTCGGCGCGTCCAGTGATGCGGAAATGACAAAACTCATCGAGGAAAGGCGGGAAGACGGGGTATTTTTGAACGTGCTGGGTTTCGGCCAGGACAATTACAAGGATTCAAAGATGGAGGCTCTCGCGGACAAGGGCAATGGCCAGGCCGCGTACATCGATAACCTTCTGGAAGCAAAAAAAGTTTTTATCAGCCAGCTGGGAGCTACGTTGTTCACGGTTGCCAAAGACGTGAAGATCCAGGTTGAATTCAACCCGGCCAAGGTCAAAGGGTATCGCTTGATCGGCTATGAGAACCGTGCGCTCAATAATGCGGATTTTAATGACGATAAAAAAGACGCCGGCGAGATGGGCTCCGGACACAGTGTGACGGCGCTTTATGAGATCGTTCCGGCTGGTTCGAAAGAGGAAGTGCCGGGAACCGATGCGCTCAAGTATCAGAGGACCGACACGCGTCCCAGCAATGATCTGATGACGGTCAAGGTGCGGTATAAAGAACCCCAAGGGGATGTCAGCAAGCTTCTTTCCAAAGAAGTTCCCTGTGCAAACCAAACGGAGATTTCCGGTGATATGAAGTTCGCTTCGGCCGTCGCTGAGTTTGGCCTTCTTTTAAGAAATTCAGAACATAAAGGCGAGGCGACCTATGCCGATGTGATCAAACGCGCTATTGAGTCTAAGGGAGCCGATGTTTCGGGTTCGCGTGCGGAGTTCGTCAAGCTTGCGGAGATGGCAGAAATTTTAGACAAATCGAAAAAAACCGATTAAACTAAGGGCGGTCAGTTAGTCACCCTTCAAGGAGAGTCCGATGACAAAAATAGCACTGATACTCGCTTTCTCGCTCGTAGCCATTCCCCGGGGTTTTGCCCAAGATATTCAAGCGGTGTCCTCGATCACAAAAGTTACTATCTATCAGGA
>CAZAPB010000115.1:386-4659 GCA_964486835.1 uncultured Planctomycetia bacterium | reverse complement strand
TTGAAATTCAGGTATCGCCGGTGAACGCCGCCGGAGGATTCTCCGGGGCTGTCGTTGTGTTTCACGACGTGACGCGCTTAAAAGAACTTGAACGGACGCGTACGGAGTTTGTGGCCAATGTTTCGCATGAGCTCAAGACGCCGCTCACCTCGATCTTGGGTTATGTGGAGACGCTCAAAGAGGGCGCCGTCGAAGACGTGGCCAATCGTATGAGTTTTCTTTCAACGATCGAGGAACACGCCAAGAATCTTTCGGCTCTCGTGGAGGATCTCCTCTTGTTGTCCTCTGTGGAATCAGGAAAAAATCTTCTTCGCTGGCAGGAATTTGATCTTGATATACTGGTTACTAAAGTTTTACATGATTTCAACCGTGGTATTCGCCAAAAAAATATCGTAGTAAAAAAGGAGATATCGCCAATACCTTTTTTATTGAAAGCGGACCCGGCTCTTTTTGAGCGGATCCTCTCCAATTTGGTGGACAACGCTATCAAGTACAATGTGCCCGGCGGAAGTCTTGCGATCCGAGCCCGAAGGCTGGAGTCAGAGGCGCGCATAGAAGTCGAGGATACCGGCATCGGAATATCCGAACATGACCTGCCGCGTGTGTTCGAGCGTTTTTACCGTGTGGACAAGAGCCGCTCAAGAGAGAGCGGCGGCACAGGTATCGGCCTGTCCATCGCTAAACACATCGCCGAGCGCCACGGCGCGAGGATAGAGGCCGAATCCGCGCTCCAAAAAGGCTCGAAGTTCAGCCTGATTTTCAAGTATAATACTTAAATGTCTTATTATTTACGCAAAGGTCAATAGAATGTCCTCCGACCATTCAAAAAACCACGGTTGTGTTCTTGTCAGCGGCGGTGTGGAAAGCTCGGTGCTTTTGTGGGACGCGCTTTCGCGTTATGAAAAAGTAACGCCGCTTTATATCCGCAACCATTTGCGTTGGGAAGAAGCGGAAATATTCTGGTTGAAGACCTTTCACCGGGGTGTCCGCTCAAGCAAACTTCAGCCGGTCAGGATCATTGATCTTCCGATGCGGGATATCTATGACCGTCATTGGAGTATCACCGGCATCAAAGTGCCCGGCTCGCGGTCCAAAGACGAATCAATGTATCTTCCCGGGCGAAATATTCTGTTTCTTTCCAAGGCGGCCTGTGTGGCGGCATTGAGCGGAATTTACTCGATAGAGATCGGGGTGCTCAAGGGAAACCCGTTTAAGGACAGCTCAAAAGCTTTTCTGGCCAAGATGGAGGATGTGTTGTCGATGGGGCTTGACCATCCTGTCCGCATCATCGCGCCGTTCCAGAAAATGAAAAAAGAAGATGTTCTGATCCTGGGCAAAAGCCTGCCGCTGGAAATGACTTTCTCCTGCGTAAATCCCAAAGGTTTCGAGCATTGCGGCGAATGCAACAAGTGCACCGAAAGAAAGAAAGCTTTTTTTGCCGCCGGTATTTTTGACAAGACGCGCTATAAAAAAACGGGCATCTGATTTCCGTTGAAGATCCTGATATTCGGCGCCGGAGGCGTCGGCAGTGTGGTCGGAGGTTTTCTGGCCAGGACGGGCCATGAAGTGTCTCTTCTGGGACGGGCCTGGCATCTGGACCCGATTCGCAAACATGGTCTTTCGATATCGGGTATTTGGGGTGATTACCGGATCAAGGCTTTCGATCTGTACACCGACGTCGAGCAAATAACGAATATGGGGGCTTCCTTTGACCTGGTCATCCTGACGGTCAAAGCATTTGACACCGAAGAAGCGGCTGGGCAACTGCCTGGTTTGATGGGCCAAGACACAATGCTTCTTTCCCTGCAGAATGGTCTGGGCAATATCGAATCCATTTTAAAAAAAATTAACGCAGAAAATTTTTTGGCGGGGCGATTGATATTTGGGGTTGAGACTCTGCCCGGCTGTGCCCGTGTCACGGTCAACGCCGACGAGGTGTATATCGGCGCCGTGAATGGAGTCCGGCCCAAACTGAGCGCCGAGCGCATGGCGGCGGTACTCAATGCCGCGAGGATTCCGACGCGTGCCGTCAGCGACATCCTTCCATATATATGGTCCAAGGTTATCTACAACTCCGCTCTCAATGCCATTTGCACTATCCACCGGATGCCTTATGGCAAGATCCTTGAGAATGACACAACGCGCTCTATGATGGAAGATGTTGTGCGTGAGTGTTATTTGGTCGGGCTTGGCCATGGAGTTGTTTTGGCGCCGGCCACTGCCGATGAATATATCCTGCTTCTGACAGAAACGCTGATTCCCAGAACCGCTTCTCATTATCCTTCGATGCTTCAGGACAAAAAAAGAGGCAAAAGGACCGATATCAACGCGCTCAACGGGGCGATCGCGCGCCTGGGCGCGGAATATGGCATTCCCACTCCCGTCAATGCCGAGTTGACGCGACTTCTTTTAAACTGATTTGCGCTGATGTATCATTTGTCTATGAAAAAATCTAGCAGTCTGCCGAAAAACCCCATCTGCGGCGTTGCTTCCGGCGCTTCCTCGGTCAGCGTACGAGTGAGTACGCCTCCCTCGGTCGCTTGGTCGCGCCTTGCATATGGGTTTTTTCATCAGACTGCTTGTTTTCTTCTGTTTTGTGTTTATATTTTGGCGGTCCAGGGATGGGCGGCGGCCGCGCAGTTGTCTGAATACTCTCAGGAAAAGAAGCAAAAGAACCTAGAGCGATACGAGCTTTTTAAGAATTATGCTCAGGCCATGGGTTCCGGTGAAGAAGAAGTCTCTGAGCAGGACGAGGCGGGAAGACTTCTCCGCAACATGAATTTGTACGAAAAGAAGTTGCGCATCTTATCCACGGAAAACCCGGTCATGATGATGCGAGGCGCCGCGGCGTCCAGTCTTTCTGTTTTTTCAGTCGACCGGCGTAAACTTGAGAGTGTGCGGGATTTTCTGGAAAGCAACGTATCGGACACGGCGATGCCCCTGTCTTTTCGTGCTTCCCGTGATTATTGGAGCGGGCTGGATGAGTCTCTGAGCGAGGTGGACGCAGTTATCGAGCGAGCCCTGGTCGAGAACAGTCTCAATATTTATGACGGAGCTCTGTGGCAAATAGCGCTGACCGTTCTGCCTTCCAAAAATAGCGAGAGGCTCGTTGAGCTTCATACCCAGCGGTTGGCGAAAGGTGAGGCCGGCCAGATGAGCGACCTTCGCGGATATGGCCCGGTGTTTTTATATGGCGATGAGGAAAAAATGATGGACCGCGACAGCGGTTTTTTCTTCCGTATGATCTCCGACAAATATCTTCAGGAGGACCCTCTGGGACACAACGAAGTTCCCGGCTATCCCAATTTTAACAGAGTGCATCACGAGGACTGGAAGCCAATCACCGGTGAGCAGGCCTGGGCCGCTATCATCGGGCCGCTTCAGGTGGCTTATCTCAAATACAACGGCAACATCCCCGCGGAAAGCCAGGAGCTCAAACTGGCGCTGAGTATTCTGCCAGCCTTGGAGGCGATGCAGAGTCCTTTGGGAGCTCTATATCATGCGCCTAAGGGTACTTTTGGCGTTCATCCCAGGCTGATCTCCGTGGAAAACAATCTTTCGGTGTACGCGGCGCTAAAGATGCTCGATGATGTGCTGGCAAAGACTGGGGGAGTCGAACGGCAAAGAGTCAAAGCGATGCTGGAAAAACTCGATGCTTTTTTTGAAAAGTACGCTTACAACCGCCTGACCAACGAGTTTTATGTGGGTGGTTTTTATATGGGAGGGGGATTTGTTTCCCAGTCGCTTTTTTCCACGGACTGCCAGTCATGGGCGATATTAGCGCTGGGACCCGAGTGGATCGACGCGCATTTCGGCAATGGTGAGTCGTACAAAATATTGAACAACACGATACGTCAGTCTTGTCTGATTGATTCAGCGGGGAGCTTGCAAGGTCTTGGTTTTTCATGCGATCATGCCGCGCTCTCGGTCGAATGGACCTGCGGCGCTATTATGGCGGCCAGGGTCACGGCCGACCATTATGCCGCGGATAAACCCGAGTGGGCTCAGGATCTTCTGGAAAAAGCAAAAAAGATGCGTTTTGGTATTGAAAATTTCAAAACCGAGCTTTCCGGCCACGGAACTGCTTATCTTTATTCGAGTGACCGGTACTTTATCCCATTTGGCTGGTGGGCGAACGCGATCCCCAGTGTTGCATCTTCCGCATGGGTTATATTTATTGATTTATATTTCAACCCATTTCAGTTGGGCGGCGGCACCGGTTTCCATCAATTATAAGCCGGCCAAGATAGCCTATTCATTGAATCAAATAAAA
>CAZAPB010000115.1:0-376 GCA_964486835.1 uncultured Planctomycetia bacterium | reverse complement strand
TAGTAATTTCGTCATGTAAACTTCCATTTATATTGCTGTATTTTAGTAGGAATTGCGTCCTGAGATTGTGTAACCCCTGATCTCACGAGGCTTTTTTTAATCTCCAAAAAAATAAACTTTTAATAAGCAAGCAATGATTATCAGGATTATATGAAACCAGGCTCAAATAGATCCTCTCCTCGATATTCGGCACTTATGCGTTTTATTTCCCTCACGCTTCTTATTACATTTTCTTTCAGCGAAGCATCTCATGCCGCCCCTGCCGGTCTTTTATCGCCAGCGATGGCCCCCAACCCCTCAGCTGTCCACTTCTCCGGCTCTTTCGCCAAGATCAGTGATGTTCACCAGGGCAACACGGGTAAACTCTTACTGCACA
>CAZAPB010000114.1:0-4691 GCA_964486835.1 uncultured Planctomycetia bacterium | reverse complement strand
GGTTGACCCAAAAAATAAACCACCCGATCCACGCCTGCGGCGCGGGCCAGAGACTCAAGCCGTGGCTTGTCATCTCCCTCTCCCGCGATAAGATAGACCAACTCCGGATGCACCCGAAGGATCTCCGGAAGCACTGCGATCACCCGGTCATGGCCCTTGTATTTATCTTTGGAGGATAGGCGAGCCACTGTAAGAAGTATTTTTTTTCCGGACAGGTCCAACTTATTCAATAATTTATCCGGTTTTTTTCCCGGAGAAAAACGTTCATCAACGGTATTGGGAAGGATTCGGACTTTGTTGTCGGCAACATCGGCCCATCGCATAAAACGCCTGCGGGTGTACCGGCTCACTGCTGTGATCCAGCTGGCGTTTTCGACTGAGCAAACAACACTCCTAACCGGTTTTGCCCAGGCCTCTATCCCGTGAAGATGCACCCAATAACGAACACCGGAACATCGTGATAACCAGTACGCCAGGGGCGCCATATAGAGATGGCCACAGAAAATAAGATCATATTTACCGCTCATCACATATAACGCGGCGCGTAAAGAATAAATAAACTTATTCTTTGACGGCTCCCGCTGAATTACACTCTTAGGCAGATCGCTTGCATTAAAAGCGCCTGCATACCTAGGCAGAACGGTAATGCACTCGGCCGAGCCACTGCTTGCCAAAGCCTCAAAAAGATCCCTGTTGGACTGGGCAATTCCACCGCCTCCGCCATAAGCATCCCCAACCAAAGCCAAGAGTTTCACAGCCCGTTCATCCTTTGATAAACCTGGTATGCCCATCGTCGCGACCAGTGACAGCCCGCTTCTCTGAGAAGCGGTTTTTCCTTCCAACGAGCAAGCTCAGAATCATCGTCAAGCCACCGCCAAATAGGAACGGTAAACCCTGTTTTCTGCCGCGAAATGACTTGCAGAGGCAAAGGCTTCTTTGGACTCAAAGCGAGCTCTCTTTTGAGACTCCTTCCCGATAACCGTATAAGCCTCAAAGCCAACGCCTTTAGAAGAAAAACATCCGCATAGGGCACTCGTATTTCAACGGAATGGGCCATTCCCGCCCAGTCAGCGTCCCTCAACAGCTGGTTGCGCATATAGATAGATATTTCCATGGAGGAAACCCGGCTAAAGGGTGTGCCCGGATCTGGGCTTATGGATGACTTGATGTTTTCAAATAAATGCAAACGCTTCAAACCTTCTTCGGCTGTATCTTCGTCAAGCATCGAAGGCAGTTCCCATGGCATGAATAGTCCGCGTTTCAAAAAATAGGCGCCTTCATACGTCCCGCCATATTCGGCTATCCCGGCCGCTTTTGGCGAAATCTTACTGGGAAGATACGCCGACAAGATCTTGCGCGCCAATTTTCCGGCACCCGGAATAGCGTTAGACCACTTCATACGGCTCACCCATGAGGGCACATCATGAAATGATGGATACCCGCCGAAAATCTCATCACTGCCAATACCCGACAATGCCACCTTCAACCGCTGACCGGCGGCCATCCGGCTTATCAGATAGGTATTGAGACCGTCAATTGTCGGCTGGTCCATGGCTTGGAAAAAGCAGGGAATTATACTCCTAATCTCCTGGTCGCTTATCCTCTGCTCAGTATGGCTGGTTCCATATAGCGCGGCTACCTCCCGGGCAAGCGGTGACTCATCCTGCGCATTGTCATTTAAATCAGAAAAAGCGAGCGTGAGTGTGTGTACATTTTTCGTCCCCGCCTCGCCGGATAAGGCCGCAAGCACTCCTGAATCAATTCCGGCGGATAGGAACAAACCGACAGGGACATCAGAAACAAAATGATAGCTCAGCGATTCCGTCACAGCCGCCGAAATAGTCGCCGCATTACCTTGAGATTGGATATCCGCCAGCGCCTTTCTAAAAACTGAGGCCGCGGAGAAAAATTTCTTGGGTGCCGTTGGACCCATAGAGTCAACCCAAACAAACGATCCGGCAGGAACCGATCGTATCTCTTGATAAAGAGTAAAAGGTTCGGGGACAGAGCCGAGCAAATAAAAACCCGCGGCTCCAGCCGGTTCTTTTAGTTTTGAAACTTTTCCGCCGGCTAAGAGAGCCCTTACCTCGGACGCTACCCGTAATACCCAACCATCATCAGCATAATACAGGGGCTTGACGCCCAGGGGATCGCGGGCCAAAAACAAGGAGTTCTTTTTCTGATCCCAAATAGCAAATGCGAACATGCCACGCAAATCCGCCAGCATCCTTTCGCCTTTTTCAATATACAGCCGCATAAGGACTTCTGTGTCAGAAGTACTTTTGAAAACATGCCCCTGCCGCTCAAGATTTGCCCGAATTTCCCGGTAGTTGTATATCTCGCCATTAAACGTAATCACAACGTTGCTATCGCCGTCTGCCATCGGTTGGGAGCCGGCTTGAGAGAGGTCTAAAATTGAAAGACGTCGGTGACCTAAAGCGACCCTGCCATCCTTGGAAAACCACTCACCGGAACCGTCAGGGCCCCGATGGGACATCGCGTCGCGAATAGTCTTAAGCTCGTCGCGGTCAGCCTCAGGCGAGGCGTAGTGGTAGGAAAATATCGCCGCGATTCCACACATATTTTATACGGGCGGTTTAGCAAACCATTCGTACATTTCCCGCACGCCATCTTCAAGCGAAGTGGAGGGCACAAAACCCGTGTATTTTCTTAGAAGCGTAGTGTCGGCCGAACGACGCGCATAACCATCAGGCTTGGAAGTGTCATAGAAAGGCTGTGGAGACCGTCCGGTAACCCGGCAAATGACATCAAATAACATTTTGATGGTCACCTCCTGATCATGGCCAATATTCACGGGTTCCGCAACAGGTCCTTTTTCCGCCAAAAGCATCATCCCGCGGGCAAGATCCCGCGCATGCACAAATACTCTCGACTGATTGCCTGTTCCCCATATCGTTACCGGATTCTCGCCGTCCAGTATGCGCTTCATGATAGCCGGGATCACATGTGAGGTAGCCGAATCAAAGTGGTCACGCGGACCATAGGCATTAAACGGCCGGCCGATCACAACCTCCATCTTTTTCTCCACAGAATAATATTTGGCAAGCTTTTCGCCCATGAGCTTAGCCAAACCATAGCCTTCATTGGTCGGTTCAGGCGCCCCGCGCGTCCCCTCGGACTCAGGGGTGGGTACTTTAGCGTCATGCGGGTAGATGCATGCGGTACTGATCTGAAGAAAGCGTTTCACTTTGCAAAGCGCGGCCGCGTGAAGAGTATTCATCTGCAGCTTCATGTTACATTCAAACATATCCGCCATATTGAAGCGATTATACTCAATCCCGGTTACTTTTGCGGCCAGATTCAGCACTATTTCCTGCCCCTTGAACGCGTGAACGCAATTGTTTACCTCAAAAAGATCCCCTGTCACCAGTCGAACCTTCTTTGCCACGCTTTGAATGCGGCTTTTACTGCCGCGGACAAGATTGTCTGCAACGGTAACTTGCGCTCCCTCAGCAACCAAAAGTTCCGTCAGATAAGAACCGATAAATCCGGCCCCCCCGGTAACTACGACTTTCTTATTTTTCCAAAAACTCATATTTTCGTCTCCAAAGATTCTATGTCGGCATCAACCATTAATTTTACAAGTTCCTTAAAACTCGTTTTGGGCTTCCATCCCATCTTTCTTTTGGCCTTAGAATAATCCCCCTGAAGAATATCAACTTCCAGGGGCCTAAAGTACCGCTTATCGATCCGTACGTATTTTTTCCAATCCAAACCGGCATAGGTAAATGCCTCTTGGACAAACTCTCTGACTGTATGCGTCTGACCCGTCGCAATAACGAAATCCTCGGCCTTTTTCTGTTGGAGCATCAGCCACATCGCTTCGACATAATCCTTGGCATAGCCCCAGTCTCTTTTGGCGTCAAGATTTCCCAAATAGAGCTTGTCCTGAAGTCCTTTTTTTATCCGCGCGATCGCCATGGTGATCTTTCGTGTGACAAAAGTCTCGCCGCGGCGCGGAGACTCATGATTAAAAAGAATGCCGTTACAAGCGTAAATGCCCGCCCCCTCGCGGTAATTCTTAGTGGTCCAGTACGCAAAAAGTTTGGAGACCGCGTAAGGACTGCAAGGCTGAAAGAGTGTATTTTCATTCTGCGGGACCTTGTTCGTCCTGCCGAAAAGCTCACTCGAGGAGGCCTGATAAAAACGTGTTTTAATCCCCGACTCAACGATCGCCTCGAGAATTCGGAGACAGCCAAGCGCGGTGACTTCAGCCGTATATTCGGGTATCTCAAAACTGACCTTCACGTGGCTTTGCGCGGCCAGATTATAGATCTCATCAGGCCTGACCGTACGTAGAATGCGGTTGATGGAGCTCGCATCATTAAGATCACCGTAGACCAAACTCAGACGGCGGTGCAAATTCTGCGGTTCCTCATAAATATGATCGATGCGCTGAGTATTGATAAGGCTTGAACGCCGCATAATCCCGTACACCTCGTATCCCTTCTCCAAAAGAAAATCAGCAAGATAAGACCCATCCTGCCCGGTTATTCCCGTCACCAATGCTTTTTTCATTAAATTTTCATCCCTTTTATTTAGAAAAACTCTGAATTTCCGGGTTCGCGTAATAATAGTTTTTATACTGCTTGAAATATCGCCTGTATTTTATATCCATCGAATGATCTGCGCGGTTGATCACCGCGCCGATAATAGGCCTGTCCATTAGA
>CAZAPB010000113.1:0-4701 GCA_964486835.1 uncultured Planctomycetia bacterium | reverse complement strand
ATTCATAAACGACGCTCTAAAGCGGTACTACCCAAGGGAAAGAACCGCTATTGACAAAATGTAGCTTTAAAGGTACAATTCAAACAGGCTAACAATGACCACATCTTTAAAGCGGCTTTTGTACTATCAGTCTGGGAGCGGCAAATCTCCTTTCGAGGAGTGGCTTGAGAGTCTTAAGGACCGGAGGGCGGTTGCTAGAATTCGCGCACGGCTTAATCGTCTGGCTTTCTTTGACCACGCGGGAGATTTTAAACCTGCTCGAAGGGGTGTTTATGAGCTCAGGATTGACTTCGGTCCCGGTTACAGGGCGTATTTTGCCAAGGATGGGGAGTCAATCATTCTGCTCTTATGCGGCGGAGATAAAGGAACGCAAGACCGAGACATTAATAAAGCTCTTGAATACTGGGAGGATTACAAACAAAGAATATGAAACCCTATAAATCGTATCACGAAAGTCTTATCAAAGCGCTTGAAGATCCCGACGAAGCGGCGGAATATCTTAACGCGGTTCTTGAAGATGGTGACGCGAGGCTTTTTTTAGTGGCCCTTAAACACGTCGCAGAAGCGCGCGGCGGAATGGCAAAGCTCTCCCACACGGCGAAGCTGAGTCGTCCCAATCTCTATCGAAGTCTCACCAAGACGGGGAACCCCGAGTTTGGGACGCTGGCGAATATTTTAAATTCCTTAGGACTTAGGCTTGCCGTCATTGCAAAGCATGGTCATTCGCTGCGTACCGCATAACACGCAACGCCCGCCAAATGTTTCCAATAAAAATGTTTTGGGATATGATATCCACATGCCACGGAAGCTTCTTAGAACATCCTATTTTTTAGGAGCCTATTTGCATGGTTACTATGTTTGAAGCAGTAAAAATAGGATGTGTCCCTATTATTGAAGGCCGGGCTTCCATTGCCGTTTCATTCTCGGATCGCGACAGTTTGGCGGCTATTCGCCGCGCCAAGCGCCTTGGCATGACTGTGGCGGAGCTTCGAGTAGACCTTTTTTCCTCTCAAAAAGAAGAACATGTTTTGTCAGTGATCAGAAAGTTTAAAGGTGTTCCATTGATCGCGACCATTCGTTCGCGTAAAGAGGGAGGAAAGTGGAAAGGACGCGAAGCCGAGCGGCTTAAGCTTTTTATGGCGGTCATGCCGCGCGTGGATGCTGTTGATATCGAATGGACGTCCCAATCGATCCGCGGGGAGGTTGTACGCGAAGCCAAGCGCCTAAAAAAGACCGTCATCGTCTCTTATCATGATTTCAAAAAAACTCCGTCTGCTGTTTTTTTGAACACCATCCTTAAAAACGCAAAACTATCCGGTGCTGATGTGGTCAAAATTGCAGTCATGGCCCGCAGTCAAAAGGATGTGAGGCTTTTGGCCGAGTTTACCTGTTCTCATGCCTCAGAGGGGCTGATTACCTTGTCCATGGGAAACCAAGGCGCGTTATCGCGTGTTCTCTTTCCTTCTCTGGGTTCACTTTTGACCTTTGCCCATATCGGGCGGCCTACGGCCCCGGGGCAGATGGATTTGGAGACTATGGCTGGGTATCTCAAAAAGCTGATAACAAATTAGCGTTTACCAATAACAGGTCATTCCAGTGAATAGTCATTGCGAGGAATGAAATGACGAAGCAATCCCTTTCTGGCCGAGGGAGCAAAAAGTATATAGGAGATTGCCACGCCCCTTCGGGGCTCGCAATGACTGTTTAGGCTGAGCAAGAAGCGTAGCGAAATCTAATTTATTGCAAAAGTTACGTTTCTAATACGGGCGGGTTATTTTTGAAGTTTCGTTTAAAAAGACGGTAAATTAAATACAATTGAGCCGTTAATATGAAAACTATAGTCGCCAGAGAAATCATAGAAGCAAGGATCGTCAAAGATTACGTTGTTGAGTTGGTTTTTGATGATTTAAAAAAAGGCGTAGTTGATCTGCGTAAATATTTGGGACGCGGTATTTTTAAAGAATTGCTTGATCAAAAGAAATTTCGCCAGATGAAAGTGAATGCCGAATTGGGCACAATTTGCTGGCCCAATGGCGCGGATATTGCCCCGGACACGCTTTACCTGGAAGCGCGTTAGTACAAATTCTAGCCCACAAGTGACAGTCACTCAGGCTTCTGATATAATCTAAGTCTTTTCCAGGACCATAGAATTTTTGGAGCTGACTTGATAAACCGCTATACGCTCCCCGAAATGGGAGGTATTTGGACCGAAGAAAATAGATTTAAGGTCATGCTGGAGGTGGAAGTCGCCGCCTGCCACGCGATGGCCGCACTGCATCTTATCCCCAAAAAATCCGCTGTGAATATCCAAAAGAAAGCCAGATTTCAATTATCGCAAGTCAATAAATATGAAGAGGTTACAAAGCACGATGTTACCGCATTTCTAAAAAGCGTGGCTGATTTTGTGGGACCAGACTCACGATTTATTCATAAGGGCCTGACTTCAAGTGATGTTTTGGACACGGCCCTAAGCCTTCAGATCCGGCAAGCCTTGGATGTGCTGATCCAAAGCACTCAAGAGACCATCGCGATCCTCAAGAAAAAGGCTATCCAGTACCGCGATACCCCAATGATGGGTCGCTCCCATGGTGTGCATGCCGAGCCGGTAACCATGGGACTTAAATTTCTTCTTTTTTATGACGAGTTCCGCCGCAACCTTGTGCGCCTGGAAAGCGCGCGCAAAGTGATCTCTTATGGCAAGATCTCAGGGGCTGTAGGTACTTATGCCAATATAGACCCCCGTGTTGAGAAAAAAACCCTGAAGTTGCTCGATCTTCAAGTAGCGCCTGTTTCTACCCAGGTGCTTCAACGTGACCGCCATGCGGAGGTCCTATCGGCGCTGGCTATTCTCGGCGGCTCTTTAGAAAAATTGGCTACTGAGATAAGGCATCTGCAAAAGACCGAAACACTTGAAGTGGAAGAGCCCTTTTCCGAGGGTCAGACAGGTTCAAGCGCTATGCCGCACAAGAGAAATCCGGTTAACTGTGAGCGAATTGCCGGCTTGGCGCGTGTGCTTCGCGCCAATTCACACGCGGCCGTTGAAAATATCGCTCTCTGGCATGAGCGCGACATCACGCATTCGTCGGTTGAACGCATCATTCTGCCCGACTCGTTTATTTTAGCGCATTTTATGACGCGTGAGATGATCGCGATCCTAAAGGACTTGCAGGTATATCCGGAACACATGATGGATAATATCTGGAAGACCCGCGGCCTTATCTTTTCCCAGCGCGTGCTTTTGGCGCTGATCGACAAAGGGCTCTCTCGCGAAACAGCCTACAAGATCGTGCAGAAGAACGCGATGCTTGTCTGGAAGGACAAGAAGCTGAACTTGAAGGACCTTTTGCTTGAGGAAAGTGAAGTGACCTCGCGTTTTTCGACCAAAGAGATCGAGTCGATTTTTAATCTGAATTATCATTTGAAACATGTGGGAACGATTTTCAAGAGAGTGTTGAAAAAATAGGAGAGACCCGTGAAGGCCAAAGTGTATGTCACATTAAGAAAATCGGTGTTCGATCCGCAGGGCAAAGCGGTGCAGGAAGCTCTCAACTCAATGGGTTTTAATGAAGTCCAGAACGTACGCATGGGAAAATATATTGAACTCGACTTGGGAGCCACCGAGAAGGACAAGGCCCAGGAAAAGGTCAAGGCGATGTGCGAGAAACTTCTGGCAAATACGGTGATTGAAGACTATAAAATTGATTTAAATTAGCGTTTTGCGTCGTGCGTTGTGCGTCGTGCGGTAAGTAAAAGGGTTATGCGGGTAGTTTAAGATTTTTATACTTAACGCCTAACGCACGACGCATAACGCACGACGCTAGTAAAAAGAAAGGTTCTAAATGAAGTTCGGTGTCGTTGTTTTCCCGGGTTCCAACTGCGATCATGATTGCTATCATGTGCTCAAGCATGTGATGCATAAGGAGACGGATTTTGTCTGGCACAAGGACCGTGATATCGATAAATACGATTGCATCGTGTTGCCCGGAGGTTTTAGCTACGGTGATTATCTGAGAACCGGCGGCATCGCGCGTTTTTCGCCGGTGATGGAGAGTGTGTTCAAGCACGCGGACAAGGGCAAGCTTGTCATCGGCATATGCAACGGTTTTCAGATCCTGCTGGAGTCTGGGCTTCTGCCCGGAGCGATGCTGCGTAACCGCTCGCTCAAATTTATCTGTAAATTTGTCGAATTGACCGTGGAGAGCGCCAATACCCCGTTCACGAAAAAAACACAGAAGGGCGATACCCTCAATATCCCCATCGCGCACGGCGAGGGCAATTATTACACGGATGAGGCGACGCTGTTTGAGCTCAAAAAAAATGACCAGATCGTGGTGAGCTACAAAGACAACCCCAACGGCTCCGTCGCCGATATCGCGGGTATATGCAATTTTAAGCGCAACGTATTCGGGCTGATGCCGCACCCGGAGCGTGCCGCGGAGCGCGAGCTTGGGTCCACGGATGGGCTTAAGATATTTCAATCGATCGTGGACTCTTTTTGAGACCCTTATGACGACTCTGGCGCAGAGCATGGAAATAACCCCCCAGGTTATCCAAAAACACGGCATCACACCCTCCGAATATGAGGAGATCAAAAAAATACTCGACCGTTCGCCCAACCTGACGGAGCTGGGTATTTTCAGTGTGATGTGGAGTGAGCACTGCTCCTACAAAAATTCAAAGAATGTTCTCAAACTCTTGCCC
>CAZAPB010000112.1:0-4745 GCA_964486835.1 uncultured Planctomycetia bacterium | reverse complement strand
TTGATCGCCCGACTGCCTATGGGGAAGAGGCTTTCTTTGCTACCCTTTCCCAGCACACGGCACACGCCGCCGATAAAATCAACTTTCTCGGCATCCAATCTTACGATCTCCGATACACGCATGCCGGTTGAATAGAGTGTTTCAAGTATTGCCTTGTCTCGTTTGCCGTATATATCATCTGCCGGACACTCCAATAGCCGCGTGATCTCATGCTCATCAAGCACCATGGGAAGCTTCTTGTCCAGCTTGGGATTGCGTATCACGGCTATTGGGTTTTTTTGTACATAACCTTCCCGCAATAAAAATTTGAAATAGGTCCTTAACGCGGCCATGCGGCGTGCCAGTGTGCGTTTGGACAGATGGTTCTGGCTCAGGCCCGCCAAAAAGCGGCGCACCAGATCTTTGTTGATCTCTTCCAGCGGCGAATCTCCGATGAAAGCGTAAAAATCTTTAAGGTCATGAGCATAGCTTAGAAGTGTATGCGGAGAATAGTTTTTCTCCGCCTTGAGATGGATAAAGAATTTTTCAGAGTGCTTGTTGGGAAACATGCCGAGTGCCCCGGGTTACGCCTCGGGGCCCTGCGGCTCCGAATTTTCGGTTTCGGGACCGGCGGCCGGCTTGGAGGAAGGCAGTTTATTGACAATGAATGTGCATGCTGGGTATGAAGAACAGCCGTAAAAAGACCTTCCCTTGCCGGATCTGGCACGACGCCCAACCAGTTTTCCCGTGCCACACTGCGGGCAAGTTACGTCCGTCGGTATCGCTTTAGCGTTTTTGCACTCGGGCCATGCGGAACAGCTCATGAACCGACCGCGGCGACCCCATTTGATCACCATCGGTTTGCCGCATTTGTCGCAAATCTCGTCGGTAGGTTCGGCCTCGCGGCGTACCGTCTGCATCTGGTCCTTTGCCGCTTCAATCTGAACACTAAAAACAGTGTAGAAATCTTTTACAACGTCGTGCCAATCGACCTGGCCCTCCTCAATACGGTCTAGGCCTTCCTCCATTTTCGCGGTGAATTCAAAATCCATGACCCTCTCGAAATGTTTGACCAAAAGGTCTATCACCAGCATCCCCAGGTCCGTCGGAACAAGGCTTCCGCCCTCGCGGCGGATATAATCACGATCCGTCAGAGTCATGATGATCGGCGCATAGGTAGATGGCCGGCCGATCCCGCGCTCCTCTAGGGCCTTGACCAAAGACGCGTCGGTAAAACGCGCGGGTGGTTTGGTAAAATGTTGCAAGGGTTCTATCTTGAGAAGGTTCAGCGTCTCTTTTTCGATAAGCTCGGGCAGTGGATGATCATCCTCCTCGGTGCGCCCCATCACCGTCAAAAATCCAGGAAATTCGACACGGCTCCCGCTGGCGCCAAAAAGAAAATCACCCGCTTTGATCCCGGCGGTCTCCTGTGCGATCAACGCCCAGGCCATCTGACTAGCCAACGCCTGTTGCCAGATCAGCGTGTACAGTTTGAACTGGTCAGGCGACAAATAACGCTCCACATCTTCTGGGCGCCGCGAAAATGAAGTAGGGCGTATCGCTTCATGCGCTTCCTGAGCCTGTTTTTTGGACTTATAAACGTTGGGAACAGCCGGCAGATAGTCTTTGCCGTAGCGCTTGGCAATATACTCGCGCGCCTCCTTGACGGCCTGATCGGACATACGCACTGAGTCCGTACGCATATAAGTGATCAGTCCTGTACTTCCCTCTTCGCCAATATCGACACCTTCATAAAGCGTCTGGGCCGTACGCATCGTTTTGATAGCAGGAAAACGAAGCGTGTTATACGCCGATTGCTGTAGTTTGCTGGTCGTGAATGGAGCCTGAGGATTTCTCTTTTTTTTCTGTTTCTTGATCTCAACGACGACAAAAGACTCATTCTTTATCGTATCCAGTATGGCCTTAGCCGTCTTTTCATCTTTAACCTCGGCCTTTTGATCGCCGATTCTTTCAAGCTTGGCGGTAAACGCGCGCTTGTCGTCTATTAGCTTGGCTAGTTCCGCTTCAACCGTCCAGTACTCGACGGGAACGAATGCCCTGATATCACGTTCGCGGTCCACAATCAGGCGCAACGCCACCGATTGAACACGGCCGGCAGATAGCCCGCGGCTGACCTTTTGCCACAAAAGAGGACTTAAATTATAACCAACCAGACGGTCCAGGACGCGCCGGGCCTGCTGTGCGTCCACCAGACTTTGGTTGATATCATGAGGATGTTTGAACGCTTCCTGCACAGCATCCTTGGTGATCTCGTTGAATACCACACGGTGAACTTCTTTTCCGGCGCCGAGCTGATTTTTCAAATGCCAGCTGATCGCTTCCCCCTCGCGATCGGGATCGCAGGCCAGATAAAGCTTTTTTTTGCCTTTGACGCGCTTTTTCAGATCCGAGAGAGTCTTTTTGCGATCCTTGGCGACGATGTACTGCGGATTAAAATTGTTTTCGATATCGATGCCCATTTTACTGCGCGGCAGATCCACAACATGACCCATGGAGGCGGTGACTTCAAAACCCGCGCCCAGGTACTTTTGGATAGTCTTACACTTAGCCGGAGATTCGACGATAACAAGCGCCCCTGTACCGCCCGACTTGGCGGAGACAGATTTTCGCGCGGCGCCGCCGCCGACAAAATGAACGATCTCGATCTGGTCGCCTTCCTCAAGATGCACGCCGGGCAGATCATTCTTAGCGACGATTTGCATATTGCGTTCCACAACTACTTTGTCTTTGGACAAAGAAAGCCTTGTCAAAAGCTCAGAGAGCGTTAACGCGTCGTCGAGTTTCTTTTTTTCGCCGTTCAATCGTATGTTCATGCTATGCCTTTTGAAAATATTTCCCGGGAGATTCTTTGACAAACCCCTTAAGCTGTAAATAAGATAATACACCCAAAGTTTTCTGCAAAGAAAGACTTGAGGCCTCAATGATCTGGTCTAAGTGCACTGGCCCTGCCTCCAAGAAAGAAAGCACCCTTTCCTCTTCCGCGGTGACAGCGGCCCTTTTGGGCGTTTTGGCTTTCTTTTCAATGGAAAATCCAAGCTCTAAGAGTACATCCTGCGCTGAGAGCACTAATCGAGCGCCCTGCTTAATAAGTGAATTGGTGCCCGCCGACTTGAACGAATCCGCGTTGCCCGGCACTGCCAGCACATCCCTGCCCTGCTCCAAAGCCAGATCCGCCGTAATAAGCGCGCCACTTTTTTCCTTGGCCTCGACAACCAGCACCGCAGAACAAAGGCCGCTGATGATGCGATTGCGCACGGGAAAACAGCCGGGTTGAGGCGCCATCTCTACCGGGTACTCGGATATCAGCGCGCCGCGCTCGCAGATCCTTTCAGCCAATTTTCGATTTTCAGAAGGATAGAGCTTGCCAATGCCACCCCCCAAAACCGCAATTGTGACTCCCCCTGCCTCGAGAGCTCCCTGATGCGCGGCCGTATCGATTCCCAGCGCCAAACCGCTGATAACGGGCACGCCCGCGCTTGCCAGCCCCCGGGAAATCTCAAGGGCCATTTTTTTTCCATAAAGCGAGGCTACCCGCGAACCGACAACCGCGACGCTTGGGCCTTGGCTCTGAGGTAATTTTCCTTTCACATAAAGAACTATCGGCGGATCATAAATCTGGCCCAGCGCCTCAGGATAGCGTTCGTCTCCAAACGGAATGATCTGGACACCGGACCTTGTCGCTTTTTCAATCTCCTGCTCGGCGCGATCCAATAGTTTGGGATCGGTCAATTCCTCCCAAGACAGTCTCAGACTTTTTTTCCCCTGGACCGTTAATCCTTTCAATTCATGGGTTGCACAGCGTAAGGCGGAAGCCGCGTCTCCAAACCTTTCCATCAAGCGCTTAAAACCCACAGGCCCCATGTTCTTGGCCAGGCTTAACGCGACGATGTTCTTGAGATCATTTGCTTGCGCCATATCAGACTTTCTTGGATATTACCCTTAAGATCATCGCGGCCACCTGCGCGGCGCTCCTTCCATCGGTATCAAAATAATAATCGGACATCTGATAATACCGCTTTCTTTGTTCCATCAAGAGCCTTATCTGACCAAGAAGATCCTCGTTTCCGGCCAAAAGCGGACGGTGCTTTGAATTTTTCACACGCTGATAAACAGTCTCGGGCCTTGCCACCAACGTGATCAAAAGACCGTTTTTCTTCAACGCGTCGCGATTTTCCTCGTCCACTATTGCGCCGCAGCCCGTCGTGATAACCAGGCCCTCTTTGGCGGACCAATGCATGATCGCGTCCTTCTCGAGCCCACGAAAATAAGGCTCGCCTTCTTTTTCGAATATTTCGCGGATCTTTCGCTTCTGGCGGTCTTCGATATACCTATCCAAGTCCACATATTCACGCTTCATGCGCTTGGCCATTATCTTGCCGACGCTGGACTTACCGGTCCCCATAAAACCCACCAGAACTATATTCTTCACCGGGGCTCTTTAAAAGCTTTTTACCTGTTTCTGATAGCCGTGGAAATTGCGCAAAGCTTCTTTTAGGCTGTCGCCGCCAAATTTTTCGCAGAACGCATTAGCCACCTCAAACGCCACCATCGCCTCGCCGACTACTCCGCAAGCCGGCACTGCCGTGACATCGGAACGCTCCACGGTCGCGGCCTGACTCTTCTTGGTCTCTATATCCACGGACTGCAGTGGCTTCATCAGCGTAGCATACGGCTTGGTCGCTGCCCGAAAAACAAGGTTCTCGCCGTTGGTAACGCCGCCCTCAAATCCTCCCGCGTTGTTGGTC
>CAZAPB010000111.1:0-4843 GCA_964486835.1 uncultured Planctomycetia bacterium | reverse complement strand
GCACAAAATCTGGGGGGTGCGGTAATGTGTAACTCTTTTGTTTGTAAATGGAAGACTCGAGTTGGAAGGGTCAAAAAAGGGCTCGGGATACAGTAGGGATACAATCCGGAACGCCCTGGCCGTTGTTATGTGGGCAAATTACCTGTACGCTCACCTTTTGCTTAAACAACCGTAAAGGGGAAGTCCAGCTTGACCCCTTCTCCCTTTTTTACGGCGAGGCGCCAATTAAAGTGTCGATACCTAATGTTTAGGACAAGAGAAGGCCTCCTTGACAACCGCACTGTAATCCTATACACTTTGCAAAGAAGTGTATAGGATTATAGATATTATGAAAACAAAGAAAAGCGCGATGCTCATGAACTTTCTTAAAGAAAGGCATGGAATGGCTCCTTTTTCAGAGATCCGAAAGGCTGGGCTTGCGGTCCCTCTTAGGGCCCTTCAACGTTCGGGTAAAGTTGAAAAAGCAAGCAGGGGGATTTACAAGCTATCAAGCGGAA
Source organism: uncultured Planctomycetia bacterium (assembly GCA_964486835.1). Taxonomy (GTDB): domain Bacteria; phylum Omnitrophota; class Gorgyraeia; order 2-02-FULL-51-18; family 2-02-FULL-51-18; genus CAMDWQ01. The sequence continues at coordinate 4,346 of CAZAPB010000111.1, read as the reverse complement.
AAGGTCTCTCTAATCCCGATCTTGTGGCTATTTCCATTAAAGCCCCTCACGCCGTCGTGTGCCTTATCTCTGCGCTTTCATTTCACCATGCCACGGATCAAATTCCGCATGAAATTCATCTTGCGATTTCAAGGGGTTCTTGGGCAAACCGGATCAAGCATCCGCCGGTACATTATTATAGCTTTTCAAAAAAAGCTTATGGAGCGGGCATTGAAGAGCATGTAATAGATGGGCGCAAAGTTCGCGTTTACTCTTTAGCCAAGACGATAGCGGATTGTTTTAAATTCCGCCGTAGAATAGGCGAGAATATTGGACTGGATGCTCTTAAAGCGGCGGTGTCTGAACATCATGTTTCGCCGAGCGACATCATGCGATACGCGAAAATTTGCAGGACAGAGAAATCAATTAAACCGTATCTTATGGCTCTTTCATGAAAAAAGAAAAAGAAATTATAAATCTTTCCGCATCCGTCAGAGCAAGGCTTACGAATAAATCCAAAGAAACTAGCCGACCATTTGCCGAGATCCTTCAGTACTATGCGATGGAGCGTTTTCTTTACCGTTTGGGCGAAACCGAATACAGGGATTGGTTTATCCTAAAAGGTGCCCTTATGTTTTCGGTGTGGCGGGTGAACGAAAGCCGCGCAACAATTGATATTGACCTTCTCGGGCAGTTTGAAAATCGGACAGGCAAAGTCGAAAGTATCATAAAAGATATCTGCCGGACAGAGGTTCCGGACGATGGCTTGCTTTTTGATCCGGATACGGTAAAGGCCAGAAAGATCAAAGAGGGCGCCGAATATGAGGGCGTTCGTGTAAAGTTTACCGGTTTTCTTGAGCGGTCACGTATTTGGATGCAGGTTGATATTGGATTCGGCGATTCGATTTATCCCAGGCCAAAAATAATCGATTATCCCGTAATCCTTGATTTTCCAAAACCCAGACTTAAAGGATATCCCATTGAGACCGTTGTTGCAGAAAAGTTTGAGGCGATGGTGAAGCTCGGGGTTTTAAACAGCCGGATGAAGGATTTCTATGATGTCTGGCTTATGATCCGGCAATTTGATTTTGAAGGGGAAAGCCTTGTTAAGGCGCTCGAAAAGACATTCACTCACCGCAAAACGGCGTTCCCGGATAAACCACCTTTTTTTGTTGATACAATTTATAAGACGAACTCCGATCAACAAGAGCTATGGCGTGGTTTTTTAAACACGCTCAAGGCAAAACATTCTCCGGGCACTCTAAGCGAAGTCGCAAAACTTATCGAAGCGTTTCTTGAGAAGCCGATTAAAGCGCTTGCCCAGAAGAAAGGTTTTGACGGTAAATGGAAAGCGCCGGGACCTTGGCTATGAAACGATTCGTTATAGGCGACATTCACGGAGGACGCAAGGCGCTCGTACAGTGCCTGAAGAGATCAAAATTTGATTCGGAGAAGGATCTTTTAATCTCGCTTGGGGATCTTTGCGACGGCTGGCCTGAAGTGAATAAAGTAATAGACGAGCTCTTGCTTATCAAGAATCTCAAACTCATTTTAGGCAATCACGATGAATGGACCTTGCGATGGATGAAAGACGGATGGATGGGGGATATCTGGACAAGCCAAGGTGGTTTGGAAACGATGGAGTCCTATCAGCGCGATAGAGCACGTGTTCCGGAATCTCATAAGAATTTTTTGAAATCCGCCGTGCTTTTCCTCGAGCTGGACAACAAATTATTTGTTCACGGCGGGGTCAACCCTGATATGGAACTGACGAAGCAAGACCCAGAGTTTCTTATGTGGGACAGGGACTTGCTGGACAACGCTGTCAAGATGAGTAAGAAGAAGCCAGAGCATCGATACGGCAAGTGGGATGACATCTTTGTCGGGCATACGACCACCGAAGTCTACAAAACACTTAAACCTGTTCATGCCTGCAATGTGTGGGATTTGGACACCGGTGGTGGTTGGAGTGGCAAACTTACCATCATGGATATCGACAGCCACGAATACTGGCAATCGGATCTTGTGCCAGACCTATACCCTCACATCCCTGGGCGACGTTGTATAGCCGGACCATAACCGCATAACCGGACCAGGTCCCAAGGGGACATTGCTGTCATTCCGACCGACCGAAGGGAGCGGAGGAATCTTGGGTCTACCCTGGATTCCTCGACTCGGCCCATAGGCCTCGCTCGGAATGACAGATTTATACCAGACTCCATCCGGCATGCTTACGAATTAATGCCGAGCTATTTTTCTTAATATCCGTTCCCACGCAGCTGGATCCAGCGGATTTGTCCAGTCTGGGCCTACTTTTTCCAAATCTGGATCATTATGCTTTATTCCTAAATTTTCTATGTAATGGATGTCACATATAAAAAAATGTTTCTCATGTGGAAGGAGAAAGCCTCCGTGATTTTCAAGATGCTTTCGAGCCTCACTATAAGAAGCGGACCAAGTATGCCAAAACGCGCTACTACGAGGGGACATGAACAGGTCGCTTGATTCTAGTTTGTTCTTCAGGGCTCTCCAGGAATCGAATCCGGAAGTTTTTGCAATGATCTCCAGAGCGGTCTTGAGTTGGATGGCTTTTCCTGAAACCTTTTTTGCTTTTTGAAGAAGCTTGGCTTTGTTTTTGAGGAACTCTATCCGTGAGGTGGGCATAAATAAATCTCTTTTGTTTTGTTACCTTAAACCCGCTAATGGGTAACCAAAAGAGTTGTTTATGGCTCTTCCTGAATATCGGAGTGAGATTCTCTTTGAGCGGGTGAAGGTGTCTCCGTCAACCTTGACGTTAGAATAACATACACTCGACGTATTGGAAAAGGGTATCTCATGCCAGACTCCGTCAGGCGGGGAAGCATTAGTTGAAGATCGGATTTATGGACGACCCTAGATCCCTCGACTCGGCCCAAAGGCCTCGATCGGGATGACATGGGCGGACATCATACGGCGTCTGATAAACATAACGCTTTGTGTCTTTTGTTGTCACGAACCATCTCTCTGGGTATGATGATTAAAGACCATTCAACTGGTCCAAAGTTATTACGCGTTTTTTATTCGGAATTTTATTCGGCAGAAAAAGGAGCGCTATGAAAAAAAAATCAAAGTCTAAGTCATCGATCGGCCCAAGGATCGATCCGTATTTAGAAGGTTTGATCTCTAAACTGGTGGAACGGCTCGTGGGTTTGGAAAAGAAAATGGACATTTTGATCGCCCAAACGGCCGTGAGGCCTTCAGATGCCGGCGGCCAGTCTAAGCCCGGCGTGGATGCCGGCCAAGCGCCGCGCAGAGACAGGCTTTTGTTTGAGGCGATCTGCGCGGATTGCCACAAGGTGTGTGAAGTTCCATTCAGGCCGTCTGAAGATCGCCCGGTTTATTGTAAAGACTGTTTTGCCACGCGTAAGGCGGGCCACGCAGTCAAGGCGCCCTCTTTTCCCGCGCTAACACCGGTCGCGATGCCTCCGAAGACAATAAGTAAGATATATACTCCGGTTCAACCGGCAGCATCGTCTCAACCGGCGCCTCTTAAGAGGGTTAAAAAAGCAGCAAAAAACAAGCCGGTGAAAAAGTCATCGAAGAAAAGGTGAAGCATGCCGCATACCGGACTCCCTTGGTCTCCAGTTTTTAACGTAACACTTCGGCAAAAGCCTCGCAAAGAACCCCTTCCAAAGCGTAAATTGCTTAGCATCCCTGAGATTGCCAGATTCAAGGGCGTACCCGCCAAGCTGTGTTTCTTATGATCAAGCGGAAGAAGATCATCCGCCAAAAGATCGGTAATGTTATCTTAATCAAGAGAAGCAATTTGCGACAGCTTGGAATCTGATTTCGTTCCAAAAAAGTAGTTTCGGGGGCTGGGACACCCATTTTTCAACTCCAAACGTGACTCTCAGCCCGCTGAAAATTTTTAGAAATTGACCCTCTCAGCCCCTCAGGCTTACCTCTGATTAATCCTGCCTGTTATTTGTCACGTATTTCTTTGAAATGCCAATATGATGTCTTGCCAACCTGCGGAATAGGAGTAAACTACGATATAGTATTTTATAGACTTACCGAATTTAACCAGATTTACTCCACTAAGAGGCTATATGAAAAGAATGCTAGGGATTATCGTTCTGATTCCTTTTTTGTCAGGGTGTGCAACTGTTATTTCAGGAACTACTCAAAAGATACCAGTTTCGTCCGACCCAACTGGTGCGGTAGCTAAAGTGGATGGAGGCATATCAGCCACTACTCCAACAGTCTTTAATCTTGAGAGAAAGTCAGAGCATACTATTGAGATTACCAAAGAAGGTTATAAGACAGCCATTGTAGCTATCAGAAAAGCTTTAAACGGAGCTGTTTGGGGAAATGTTTTGGCTGGAGGT
>CAZAPB010000110.1:0-5002 GCA_964486835.1 uncultured Planctomycetia bacterium | reverse complement strand
GAGCTCGCCGAAAAAGAAGTCGACCGGACTCGATTCCAGCCTCAATTCCATGAGACGGCGCTTTATTATTATCATGAGTTTGTCAAAGCACGTGAGACTTTTGAGAAAAGATTCAACAGGGATATTGTTCAGGCATTTAAGGGTTTTCAGGATCGTGGGCGGCTTGAGATCATTACCTGCGCGGCGACGCATGCCTTCTTGCCTTTAGCCAACCGCACACAGACGGTGGTGCGCGCGCAGATCGAAACGGCGGTTAATCACTACCGCCGTGTCATGGGCCGCGGCCCGGTGGGCATCTGGCTTCCCGAATGCGGTTATTTTGCGGGTGTTGATGAGATCTTAAAAGAGAACGGGATCCGCTATTTTCTGACGGATACCATCGGTGTTTTGCACGCTTCTCCGAGGCCAAAGTTTGGCGTGTTTGCGCCGATTTACTGCAAGAGCGGAGTTGCGGCTTTTGCCAGAGATGCGGATTCTTCCAAGCAGGTGTGGTCTGCTGTAGAAGGCTATCCGGGGGATTTTGAGTATCGTGAATATTACAGAGACATCGGATTTGACCTGGAATATGATTATATCCGGCCTTATATCGCGGCTGACGGTTTGCGTGTCAATACCGGTATCAAATATTACCGCATTACCGGTGCAACTGATGATAAACAGCCCTATTCTAGAGCCCGTGCCATGGAAAAAGCCAGGGAGCATGCGGGTCATTTCGTTTTTTGTCGCGAAAAACAGATCGAATATTTGCATGATTTTTTAGGCCGCAAGCCTATTGTTGTGTCTCCTTATGATGCGGAACTTTATGGCCATTGGTGGCATGAAGGACCGGAGTTTCTGGAAGAGGTCATGCAAAAAATCGCCCTGCAGGTTCCGCAGTTGACTTTGGCGACTCCGGGCGATTATTTGAGAGAACGCCCTGTCAATCAAGTGTCTACACCTTCGCTCTCAAGCTGGGGGTGGAAAGGTTACGGCGAGACGTGGCTTTCCGGATCCAATCACTGGATATACCGGCATTTGCATAAGGCGACTCTGCGCATGGATGAGCTTGCGATTCGCTTTAAAGGGCAGAACGGGCTAACAAGCCGTGCTTTAAAACAGGCGATGCGTGAATTGTTTTTGGCGCAGTCAAGCGATTGGGCTTTTATCATGCACACGGGAACCGTAGTTCCTTACGCGGAAAAACGCACACGGGAGCATCTTTTGAATTTTATCCGGATATATGATGCGTTGAATAACAATTGCGTTAATGAGGACTGGCTGGGGCAGTTGGAAAGCGCTAATAATATTTTCCCGGACATTCATTACGATGTTTTTTCGAGAAGTTGAGGCGAGAGGATTCGTCCGGCAATGCGTTGTAAGAAATAACCGTGGTTAAATAACAGGGAAGGCAGGGGGAGCATGAGTATCTTGGCGAGCGTTAAAAAAATCAGTTCAAAAAAAATTGGTGCAAAAAAAAGCGAGGTATCCCTTAATAAGGATACAGCGGAGATCGAAAAGCTCGCGTATAAATTTTATATTGAAGGCGGCTGCAAGGAAGGAAATCATCGGAATGACTGGTTGAGAGCTGAGGCGATGGTTTGCAAAAAGAGCCTTAAAAAAGTTTGAATTCGGCAGTAAAATAAATTAGTCCGATTTTCTTGGCGCGGAAGTTCTATTTTTGTGTATAAGAGATCTGATAGTCCAGAATAATAATTTGTAATTTTCGGCATGCTCGATATAAGTGTCCGCTCCTGCGGTCAGGGTTTTTTCTTTTAGTCCTTTAAAACCCGAATGGCTATAAACAATAATGGGGATTCTTCTAAAAGAAGGAGTTTCCCTTATTTCCCTGATAAACGCGTCGCCGGCGATGTTGTTCTGGAGATATTCCATAACGATCGCGTCAGGCATAGCGACTGCGGCCTCCTTTTGAAATTCTTCACGGGTTTCCAACAGCTTCACGGCCGATTTCTGAAGCGCCAGCGATTGGTAAATACCGGCAGTTTTAGGGTTGGTCTTGCTGTCGACGAGGAAAACCGAAAAACTCTTTGTCGGTAATAGAAGTTTCTCGATTTTGCGCAAGAGAACGTCAAGTTCAAACGGTTTTGTCAAAAAACAGCCTTGTTCTATGCTCTCAAAGAAATCTCTTAATTCTTCACGCGCCGTGGCGATCAGGATAGGAAACGGAAGCACGACCGCTTGATTATAAATCTCGCAGATCTTGTTATAAAGGGCAATGCCGTTGATCTTCGGAAGGCCGATGTCGAGTATCAGAAGATCGGGAACGAGCTTTTTAAGTTTTTCAAAAGCTTCTTCCCCGTCATTGGCGACGGTCACCTGATAGCCCCTGCTGGATAGAGTTGAATTTATAATATCCGTATAGCCGACTTCGTCATCGACTATCATGATCCTCTTGGCTTGAGATTCTTCAGATTTTATGTCGTTGGCGTGAGCATCATCAGTCATGCAGTCATTCCTTTAGCCCTGCCCATCCTCTGCCAAAAGTATACTTGAGGAAGTGATTAAGTCTATGCGACAAATGCCCACCATGGCCGGGTTTGCGGCAACATGCCTGGGGCTAAAAATTCATTATTGATAAATAGTGGTAGGTATAATTCATTATATATGGCAAAAAAAAATGGAATATTGCATAATATTGCTCAACATCATAGGAAATCAAGCTAATTTGAAAAATAATATTCAATACCAAGCGATTGTTAGATCTATGACTGAGGGCGTTGTGCTTCAAGCCGGTGATGGGTCTATTGTCGAATGCAACTCTAGCGCCGAGCGACTATTGGGCTTGACCCAAGAGCAAATGATGGGCCGCACGTCGGTTGATTCGCGCTGGCAGACGGTTCATGAGGATGGTTCCGTGTTTCCCGGGCAAACGCATCCTGCCATGGTCTCGCTACGCACAGGGCTGTCTCAAAACAATGTCATCATGGGCGTCCAAAAACCGGATGGGGCATTGACATGGATATCAATCAATTCGAATCCTATTTTCGAGACGGACGTTCATAAGCCTAGTTCGGTCGTGACCACTTTTACGGATATTACCGAGCGCATGAATGCGCAAGACGCTTTGCGTGAAAGCGAAACCAATTTCCACATGTTTTTTGAAACTATGGACGATATTATTGTGGTCGCCGATTGCGGCGGAAGCATTCTTTGCGCGAACGCCGCTGCGTCAAAAAAACTTGGTTACAATGCTGGCGAGCTTTTATCCATGCGTGTTTTAGACCTGCGCCAGGCCCAGCGGCGAGTCGAGGCCGAAACAATTTTTGCGGCGATGATGCGCGGCGAGAGGGATGCCTGTTCTTTGCCGTTGGTTGCGAAATACGGCACGCTGATCCCTGTAGAGACCCGTATCTGGCCGGGGCGCTGGAACGGAGCGGATTGTATTTTTTGGCTTAGCAAGGACTTGCTCCAGGAGGAGGAAGCCCAGCAGAGATTTGAGCGCTTGTTTCGTAACAACCCCGCTTTGATGGCATTGTCCACACTGCCGGAGCGGCGATTTTATGATATTAATGATACCTTCCTGAAAGTGCTTGGTTATTCCAAAAGTGAGATTATCGGCAAAACCACGGCGGAAATTGGTTTGTTTCCGGAGCCAGACCAGCAGAAAGCGGCGGCGGAGATCCTGCTGACGCATGGGCATATCTCTGATTTTGAACTTCGGGTACGCTGTAAGGATGGAAGCTTTTGCGACGGTCTTTTTTCCGGCGAGATAATCATTAGCCGGGGAGTGGAGTATTTTCTGACCGTCATGATCGATATTACGGCTCGTAAGCGCGCGGAGGAGGAGAGCAAGCGGCAGGCGGAAATGATTTCGTCGCTTTTAGATTCTATTCCGGACATTGTTTTTTTTAAAGATGTCGGAGGTGTTTATCTTGGGGGCAATCCTTTGTTTATTGAGTTTGTGGGACGTCCTAAAGAAGAAATTGTGGGAATGACCGACTATGAGCTTTTTGACAAGGTGACCGCAGATTTCTTCCGGGAACAGGACCGGATGATGATGGAGCAAGGATCTCCTCGGCATAACGAAGAATGGATCACCTATAAAGATGGCTCCCGCAAGCTTATTGACACCTATAAAGCTCCATTGATTGACGTCGGCGGGCGCGTCATCGGGCTCTTGGGTATAAGCCGTGATATTACCGAGCGTAAGCGCATCGAAGACCTTTTGCGCCTCCGCGAATCCTGTCTCTCGTCGATCATAGAAAATCAGCCCGGTCTTGTATGGCTTAAAGATGCTCAGGGTTGTTTTCTAGCCGTCAACCGTGCTTTCGCGCATTCCTGCGGGCTGGAGTCGCCGGACCATGTGGTGGGCAAAACAGACTTTGATGTCTGGCCGAAAGAATTAGCCGAGATTTATGTTGCCGATGATGCGAAGGTCATGGCTTCACAAAAATCTTTGATGACAGAAGAGCGGATATTGGACGCGGGTAATTATAAATGGTTTGAAACATTCAAGATGCCTGTTTTTGGCGATCAAGGCGTTTGCGTTGGCACGACCGGTTATTCGCGTGATATAACCGAACGCAAACGCTGCGAAGAAAAAATCCAGACGCTCAACTTGGAGCTTCAGCGCCGCGTGGAGGAAAGCACCGAGGAATTGGCGCATGTTTCTCGTGTGGCTGTTCTGGGGCAGGTGACGGCCGCCGTGGCCCATGAACTGAATCAACCGTTAGGGTCTATTCTTAACAGGGCTTCATCCGCTGAAATGATACTGTCCAAACCCCAGCCGGATATTTCAAAGCTGAAAAAAATTGTTTCACGGATCATTGACGACGATGAGCGTGCGGCCAATGTTATCCGCAAGATCCGAGGTCTCGTTAAGAAGGATGTGATTGAGAATGAGGTTCTGGATATGGATGAGTTGATCCACCAGGTGCTCGATATTATGAAAAGCGTCGCTGTGCTTAAAGGCATCAAGGTTGAACTGGACCTGGGCCTTGGCGCAAAACAGGTTTTGGGAGACAAAACCCACTTGCAGCAAGTTTTATTGAACCTGATCGTAAAC
>CAZAPB010000109.1:0-5021 GCA_964486835.1 uncultured Planctomycetia bacterium | reverse complement strand
TGAATGGGGCGATGGCCCAAAGGTTGATCCTATCTCGGGTAAGATCTTTGCCCTGAAGGAATTTAGCGAATTCGCCACTATCTTCAGGAACTACTTCAATTCCAAGGACATAATAGATACCTCTTAACATTGTCAAACTCTTGGCGTTTGTTATCCCTGACAACCCTACCTCGGCTTGGGCTACAGCTGTTTGGATAAGAGCCGAGACGTTGTGCAGACTTGTTCCATCCAATTTTTTGGCGATAACATAAAGATTATTTTCTGGCAAAATCTGCTCTGCGTCGGGGTCTAAGGCCACAAGAGTAGCGCTGTGGCCCCCGACATCAGGCAGAGATTCGTTACTGGAAAATATGAATCTGTTGCTGGGATTAACACCAGGATAAAGCTGAGAAGCTCTCGTTAAAATAGTTTCTACCTGGTCATTCGTGCCGTTTTCTAACACAAGAAAAGCCCCATTTTCCCTGGCTTGGTGCATGGAATGGATCAGCCATTCGATAAAACGAGAATCTGTGGCTTTGGTCTTGTCATTCATAAAACCTGGCAGATCCAGTTTGATCAGTTTGGGTTTTTTAGTGACAAAACCGTCGGACAATTGCTGTATGCCATTGGTCTGCTGAGTAAACTCAAACTTTAGATCTGCCTGTGCCAGCTTAAGTTCTTTTCTGGATAAAGTCAGAGTGACTTCTTCAAGTCTATGGCTCTCTTGATCGCGCGCGAGAACGGCTTTGTAATTTTTTACCTCTACCGGTTCATCATTATTGAAACGAACGATAAGAGTGTCTGTGGTTTCATTAAACTTGACCTCAACGATATTGAGCGCGTCGCCTGCGTTTCCAGTAACCGCAAAGCGGCCTTCTTCTTTGGTCTCGCTATATACATGAATGGCAAATACAAGCTCATCATCTTGTTCAATGGGCTGGCCTTTAATGATATTTTCATCTAATAATGCGGGCGCCGGAGCGCCAATAGCAACAGCTTCACTTACATTCGCAAGCCGCGCTCCCCTACCCGTTGAAGCCGTGCTTGCAATCCCGCCCGTACCGGTTAACGGCATGCTCATGCGAGCTAAAACAAAATTCGCAAACTCTCCTGCTTCATCTTTCGCGATCCCGTTCGTTATGAGCTCCTCGACAAATCTATTCGCTACACAAATTATGACGACCCAGTCAAAATACGCCTTAGTGGGCTTAGTTATAAGCTCTCTTTCCGACAGTGAAAAATATAGAGCAAAAAGCATTCCGGGATCATTGCGCTCACCTATCCTGAATCTTCCAGGGGCAATTCTATTCAACAAATCGCGATAGATTTGATGCCTGGTCAAAACACTTGTCAAGAAATCAGAGGCCGTTGCCGTATCGGCAGATAGCTTCTCAGTTGCTGTATCGACAAAACGTTGCAGACTATAGGACGTAATGGGTCCATTGAATCTTTCGGCCAGCTCTTTTGTCTGAAACGCACCACGTGACTGCGCGTGAAAAAAATCGCAGAGTTTTGCAATAATGTCACGATCCGGCGTAAATTTTAGAGAGGCCTTGTCTGCTTGTGTGCGGGTAGACAAAGACTGTGTCTTGAAATTTTTTTCACCCAACTTCTCGCGCATTAACTGATACATGCTATCGTCGTGAGCAGAACCACGTGTCGTCACGACCACATTATCCGGATCCTCTAAAAGGAAACTTATCAAGTCGACCAGCTTACGATCCCTCTTCCAAAGAATATTTTCTTTGTGCAATTTTATGCTCTCCTCAACAAGCTCCCTCAATCGCGCAAGCCTCTTCTTGATATCTCTGCTACGGTCGTCCCCGAAAAAAAAGGCCGCGGGTAGATAATTATCCGTCGTCGCGCCAAATTTGCTGTAATCATCCCATGAAGGCGCGGAACCTAGCAGATCCCCGTCACACACCTTCCTCGCTATAACCTCTGTACGGGGGTCCGACTGCCTTTCTGCATGAAAAATAAGCCCTTTTCCGAGTCCATCGCCATATGCCTCCCTCCCGTCTATATGTGAAAAACCTCCTTTATCAGTGAGAAAAGCATCTTGCGCACGAAAATACCCGCTTTCAGGCCTTTGCAGGTACAGCCAATAACCAAGGGGCACCTTCCCACCGGCGTTGTAGCTATCTTCGATTTGGGCATAAGCGCGATCAAAAACCTCATCGATGCGCCGCAAAACGTCCTCGTGGGAAACAGCCCTGGATTTCGGCTTGACCTCACCCATCACAAGAGGTTCAAAATTCATGTTGATTGTATTAATCCGCGAAAGAACTGCCCGCGCCCGAGCGCTTCTTGAGCTACCAGATCGATTGCTAGGATTGTCTCTGTCAAGACGGTCGATTCGGTCCAAGTGCCGCGCGACATCCTCCGTACTCCAAGCCCCGCTATAAATACCCGGCTCATAGCTCAAAACCGCATGGTTTCGCAGATCTTCTTCCATCATATCCCAATCTTTTATATATAAATCGTTTCCGAAAATATCGCATAAATTATCTGGCTTTGCAGGATTAAGCGCTTCAAAAATGGCCAATCCTCCAGCAAAACTTGAATGACGTGTCTCAACAATAGCATGAATTGTTTTCCCGCCGCCCAATAGCGCTTTCATTAATGGATTCAGCGTAGGGTAGATATCTTCGTTAAAATCTCTCTCCCCGCCATGATTAGCCAATAAAAGGTGCGTTCTTTCCGAGGGTAAGGCCTCCGCTGGAGGCTCAGCTCCAACTGCAAATTGCGAAACCACCGCGCCAGCTGTAGCCGCGGCCGCTCCCATTAAGAAACCCCGGCGGCTGAGATTTGACCCCGCCAGCCTCGCCGCCCGCAAAGAATAATTCGTCTCGCCTCCAAAGCGTGCGTAAAAGGGACCAGCGACACCAGAAAACTGGGAAGACCTCACGATGGCATTGCCAGCGAAGTATTCTGTCATCGCCAGTTTGCCGATAGTGGAGGCTTTGGGAAGATATCCGGGTTTATTGACCGCAACCGAGCGACCCAAAAGGATCTCTTCATAGCGCGTGATATTGGTCTCATGAAACACTTGAGGCGTGATCGAGATATATGAAATGTTCTTCTTTTTTAGCAAATATTTAAGGTTGGGTGTGTGATAGCCTCCGGTGATCAAAATAGCGGTAAGCGGTAAGCGGTAAGCGTTAGAATCCTTATCGCCTTTTAACGCTTGACGCTTAACGCTTAACGCTGACTCCATATTTTCTAAAAATTTCTCATCTCTCTGGTAGGTCAGCTCATAAAATTTCCGGCAAAGAGCCGCCATATCGTTAAAATCATTATTCAAAAATATTGTCTTATCGTAATGATCCTTTAAGCTCATCAATTTTTTATTGAGGAACCCTGAAAGAGTTTTAAGATCGGCAAAGTCTTCTTTTTTGAATTCTTCGTATTCTTCGGGCGTCAGACTCAAATGGAATAGTTTCTTATAATAATCTAGGGTCTTGATGGCCAGAAGCAGTTTTGACTCATCCTGGCCGGTGGCAAGACTCTTAAAGATCTGATCTTCCAGACGCTTTTTGTCGCTTAGGATCTGTTTAGGATTTAGGGATTTGGACTTGTCAAAATAACGGAGGTATTTGGCAAGCTCCGGATAAAGTGTTTTGTCTTTTAGTTTTTCATTCAAAGAAAGAACAAACCCTCTCTGGGAATCCTTCATCGAAAGTTTTGAGGGCGCGATGGAGTCAATGAGTTCTTTTCTGTCTTGAGTGTTCAAGGATTCAATGGCTTTTTGCTGCTCGATACTTGCCGCTTTAAAGTCTATTTTGGATTCCAGCGTCTTTAGCTCTTTTAGTTTTTGAAGCTGGGGATAATCTTTGGTGGCGATGTTGAGGATATCAGCCTGCGAGAAGAGTGTATCGAGGTAATCAGACAGGCTGGTCTGTTCGGTTTTTGCTTTTTTATATTTTTCGAGGAAAGCTAAAAGAAACGGATTGAGAAGCTTCGGGGTGAGCGTCTGAATGGTAGATTCGATCTCTTGCAGATAACGCTGGAAGCTTTCTCTTTTCTTGGCGCTTTGTTGATAGACTTTAAGAGATTGGACATAAAGAGCCGGGTCTTCAACACCCTCAATTATAAAATCATGCTCGCTGGTAAGATCCAGGTATTCGATGCCGTGAAGAAAACCTTTTTGAAGATATTCATTGGCGATCTGCTTTCTTTGGGCCAAAGAGGCCTTCTCTCTCAAGAAAGTAAGGTTGACGTTGCCTTTAGCGGCTTCGGTAAATACCGTGTCGGTTACATGATTTTGAAATAGTAGGTCAAAGAGCTTTGATTCGTTGGCTTGACAGGAAGTATTGGTGTGGGCGTCTTGGACGAGTATGACCAGGGAGTCGCCGGGTCCTGCCGCCTGCGGTACTCCGCCGTCACCCGGCACTGCTGGGTCATTTTGTTTTTTGGGATAACTAGAGGAAAACCAAGCATCCTCTACGGTGGCCACTGATTCGGGAATTGCGGGTAGAAGTTTCTTGGCCCAGGCGATATTGCCTTGTTTTTCCTTTTGTCCGTCGGTCGCCGCCCATGACGCAGGGCCTACCTTTAAAAGTTCTGGGCTTGCATAGGAGATCTCTTGGAACGCAAATGAGCAGAGAAGAAGCGTTGAAATGCTTCTTAAGAAAAATAGGCTAATTAATTTTCTTGGTAACAATCCACTATTAGGCAATATAGAATGCCCTTTCAAAAAATCGATTTGACCCTAGGTATTTAGAATAGCACAGATTAAATAAAAATTACACGATAACGAGGGAGAATTCAAATATACAGATCAAATTTTATTTGAATTAAACTGATCATTATTAAGCGCAAATAAGCAAATATTGATTATTAGAAAAATACTCGGATTCTTCCGTATCAACCATGTAGAATGGGGAGAAAGTATCTGGAGCGCTCAGGGTCGCAAGAGAGAGGGCCTTAATCCCGAATTTTGCATTAGACCTTCGGTTTCCGGGCCGATTTCCCGGAAAAATCCTCGATTTTGGTGAACAGCCTCTCATTTGACCCTTGGCCACTAATCGAGGTAGACTGTG
>CAZAPB010000108.1:0-5078 GCA_964486835.1 uncultured Planctomycetia bacterium | reverse complement strand
TGGCCGATCATGCAATGATGAAGGCCCTCCGCTTTAACAACGGATTTATTTATTTTCCTTACATAGCCGATCTCTTTGATACTTACTGCTTCAGTCATTGTTCCTTTCCACTTAGTATCAGAGCGTCAGAGAGAGCGTCAAAGCGTCAAAGGGTCAGAGCGTCAGAGCAAAAACTAGGCCCTTACCCTTTTCTGCCATTTCCTGCCCTTTCTTTGACGCTTTGACGCTCTCTCTGACGCTTTGACGCTTTGACGCTCTTATATTTCGATCCCTCATCCACTGCCAATTACCTGAAAAAACATCAAAAGCGCCACAATCGCCAGCGCTTCCACAAAAATCAAAGCCATTACCATCGCCATTAAAATTTTCGGGGCTGAAGTAGGATTTCTGCCGAGGGCCTGTATAGACGCCGCGCCGATCCGTCCGATCACCATCGACGGCCCAATAATCGCGGACACCACCACGACAAGGATGATTAGGCTACGCATGACCAAACTCCGTCATCTCGAAGCCCGAAGGGCTGAGAGATCTCGCTTTTTCCGCTTTGGATGAGATTTCTCGCTTCGCTCGAAATGACAAACACGTCCCTCGTCCCACGTCCCTAACCCTCCGCTATCCGCTTTCCGCTGTCCTAAGTTTATTCAAAAGACTCCCATCAATCACCATCGTACTCAACCGAACAACAACGCCCGCGATCAAACTCGAATCGAGCTTCTCCCCGATCCCCGCCCTTCTCTCCTCGGGCACCGACAACGCAATAAAAAGAGCGTCTTTTTCTTCACCTGAGAGCGCACACGCAGTTAAAATCTCCATATTGCTAATCTCAGAAATCAGCCGGCCCCTGTCCAATTCTTCGGCTTTCTTGGCTACTTCGCGAACAAGTTCCTTATGCACAAACAAAATCATTTCTGGGGACAATGCTTTTTTAAAAATATGCAACGCGAGCGCCGGCGCCTGCCCGGCATTTTGAAAAGAAATTTCGTCGCGGATCTTTTCCTTACTGCTCAACGCATCTTTGATGATCCGGGCGGCTTCCTGCCGTGCGCTGACCGTCAGGGAATTTCTAAGTTCCTCGATCTCAGCTTCGGCCTGCCGGCGTAATTGCTTGGCGTCTTCCTCTGCCTTGGCAAGTTTTTCACTGTACAACGTTTTAAGCTCCTGCTCTTTTAAGACTATTTCTTTTTCCCTGGCAAAATTTTCCTGTTTTAGTTCATGCAGACGGCGGGACTCTTTCGCGGATTCGGTATAAAGCATTTTTCTCAGCACAAACAAAATCAAAAAAAACACCACCGCTTGTACGGCGATTATTTGAAAAACCATTAAGACTCCTTAAATACAGTGGATAGCGGATAGTGGAGGGTGGATAGGTTTAGTTTTTCCTGTCCACTATTCACTGTCCACTCTCCACTGTCCACTATTCACTGTTCACTATTCATTACTCCTCCACCACCGCCACCAGCTCATCCTTGACCATACGGACCAACCCTTTACTGATGCGAATCCGCAGGTCGCCGTCCACGACGATAAATCCTTCCTTCAACAGCGCGACAATCGATTTGTGCAGTTCCAGCACTTCAAATTCCCCATGTGATCCGGGCAAAAAAATCCTGTCGGCTTCTCCCTCGTATAACACGCGCTCACGGGATACGATAACCGCTTTGAACATAAGTCTAAAAAAACTTATTTATCCGGGCCAACAAATTCTCCAATTCCACCGGCTTGATAAAAAAATCGTCAGCCCCCAATTCCTGCGTTTTTAATATAGAATCCGACTCGCCTTTGGCCGTCAACATAATAACAGGGATAAACGCGGTCTGACGATCCAATTTTAGCCGGCGAAGCGTCTCAAGCCCGCTCATGACGGGCATCTGGATGTCCAACAATATCAAATTGGGCTTCTCTTTGACTTTTTCAAGAGCCTCAACCCCATTATGAGCCGTCAAAATTTCATAGCCGCGCGATAGCAGAAAATCCTGCATCAAATCCAAAATCCCTTGTTCATCGTCAACGAGCAGTATTTTTTTCATCACATTCCCTTCATATTTCGAGCGCTCGTCATTTCGAAGGCCGTTAGGCCTGCTTGTCCGCCGTCATCTCGAAGCCCAAAGGGCTGAGAGATCTCCGTTTTTGCCACTTTGGATGAGATTTCTCACTTCGTTCGAAATGACATGACTTCCTTCTGTCATCTCGAGCCCCCATGGGGCGAGAGATCTCGTTTCTTATATTTCCCCGCTCAATCCAGGATAAAGATCCTTCATTTCCTCGTTCATCTCTTTAATAAGCTTTAATTTTTTACTGCGCCGATAATCCTTTATTTGTTTCTCTCTTAAAATCGCGGCTTCGGGATTATCAGCACATTCATAATAAAGCAATTGATCGATGTTGTAACGCTTTGTAAATCCTTCCGCTAATTTGTTCTTATGCTCGTAGACGCGCTTGATTAAATCATTGCTCACGCCTGTGTAAAAAACAGTATGGTATTTGTTTGAAAGAATGTATATGTAGAATTGTTTGGTGCTTACCACATCCGCCTTTCCAGTATCCGTTGGATGAGATTTCTCGCGTCGCCCGAAATGACATCAGTCCTTCAACTGTCTCGACCAAACATAAAAAAACACCGCGCTCATTATCCCCAAAAAACATAATATCGTAAATATTATCTTCCACGTATTGACTGAAAAAGTAGTTTTTCCTTTAAATAGAGCTCTGGACACAAAGGGCACGCCGTCATCCCCGCGGCTAGTTTTCATCTCGGCCTTGCCGGGCTGTGCCTTGCCGTCCTTCCATACCGTCACCACGGGCTTGGCGCCTGACTGGACGACAAGTTTTTCAAGCTCGGAGATCAACTGCTTCACCCGCGTAAAACTTTCCATATTCGTCTGGTAAGCCGCGATATGTTCACTGCCGGAATTCTTGACAGACTGCGTTTTCACGATCTGGTCAAGCCCCATCATGATGCTATCGGACAAAATCTCGGCCTGTTTTGTAAATTTGCCGCCTTGAAGCGCCCGTAGCAAATTTTGTGTATGCGCACGCTGAGGCCCGATCACCTCATCGGGGATATTCCATATATCACGGATGCGTATGACAAAGTTTTTTGTCTCACCCGGCTCCAGCTCCACCGCCGACTGCGTGAGCGCAAAACATTCTTTTTTAAAATCGTAGATGACGTCAAATCCGGCGGCATCCGCCAAATCCTCAGGCCTGACTTCGCCCGGAAGTTCATAACGCACCGGCGTTAGCTGTTTGGCGGTTTGAGACGGGTTCTTCGCTTTGATCATCAATTCAATCACGTCCCCGGAAGGGACCTGCGCGCCCTCAACATACACAGCCCCCGTCTTGGGCACGCTGAACCGTTCTTCAACCGTGCCGCCGGCATCAAGCACAAGGTTTTCGAGCATACCAATATCTTCTTTGACGCTTGCGATGATTTTTAGGTTCGTATAATAAAGATTCATTTTAGCGGTGGCGCCGAGAGTGGCCCGAGACTGCGCGTCGGCGATTAAACTGACTTTGGAGGTAATACTTTCGGCCAACTGTGCCCCGATCTGGCTGTGCTGGGTCTGTTCGAGGCTTTTGTTCAAGACCTGTGTGTGATCCCGAAGATCACTCATATCTTTTTCGGGTATTTGCCAAATATCCTTAATCGATATCTCGAGTACTTTTTTTTCGGATGGCTTTAGCAATACGGATTGGAAGACATAGTATTTTTTGGTCCCGGAGTCATATTTGAGCTCCATGTCCCCGATGTCAACGATCTCGGCGGGTCCGATCCCCTTAGGAAGGTCATAGCGGACGGGAGCGGTCTGCTCTTGGGTCGCGGAAGGATTGACTACGGCTACTTTGAGCTTCATATCAGCGTGGGCGACTGTTACGGAGACCATGGCCATCCATGCGGACAAAAAAACGCAAACTACCAGTTTCTTCATTAAATCAGCCCCCTTCTTTTGAGTGTCCATGAGAGCGTCAGAGCGTCAAAGCGTCAAAGCGTCAAAGAAAAGGCAAAAAAGGGTAAAACCCTATTTTTTGCTCTGATGCTCTGACGCTCTGACGCTCTGACGCTTTGACCCTCTGACGCTTTAACGCTTTAACGCTACACCGCCTCATACCACCCCTCCACCACCGGCTTATTACTAGAATCTTCAACGAGCCTGCGCACCACTTTGATCATCGCGTTGAGTTCCTCAATTTTATTATTGACTCCCCTGACCTGCTCCTGCGTCGAAGGCTCTTCTTTGGAGTCTTTCTTGGGTTTGACGGCTTCTTTCTTTTTTTCATTCACCGCGTCCGCGTTTTCGGCTATCCCTTTGGAAACCTTTTGCATGTCTTTCCTTAGATCTTCGAGGTAATCATTCATTTTTCGTATGGACGCGTACTGCGATTGTACATTGGCAATATCTGATTTAAAACTCTTCATGGCCTTATCAATGCTGGTTGTGTGTTTTCTGGCTAAGCGGGCATCGCTGGCAACCGTTCCCAGGGCCAGGCCGGCGATGGTGACGTCGACATTGTTAACCGCGCCGAATACAGTCCCGGCATGCCTTGTGTCGTTGACGGAACCGATAATGTCCGAGATAGTTCCCGCTCTTTCATAGACACTGGAGACGGCGTACCCGATGGCGTCCAAAGATTCCACGATATCGCCTGAGGCTACGTAAAGTGACCTGACGGAAAGAACCATGCTGTCCTTGGAGCCTTTAGTCGCCTCACGGCAGACCACGGTAAAATCACCCGCCCCCCAGGCTTTTTTGGCGGTCACCGCGTATTCGTAGATGCCCGTACTTCCGATCTCGGTCATGGTCACACCGTCGTAGTCCGAGAGTACCGTACCGGCCGCGTTATAAATAGTCATTGTCGGCGCAAGGCCCACCGCTGTCCTGTATCTTATCTTAATGGTTTCATCTTCACGGATGACCGTATTGCGGGTAAGGATCTCTGACAGAACTCCTTTTTCCGCGGTCTGGGTAATGAGCGCCGGGATCACGGCGCCGGTATCCCCAAGGATCGCCGTTACCTGGGGCGCTATGACACCGACCTCCCCGTGTACCGTCGCGACCTGCGTGCTCATTGTATCAACC
>CAZAPB010000107.1:0-5097 GCA_964486835.1 uncultured Planctomycetia bacterium | reverse complement strand
ACCAGCGATGCGCCGGAATCATCAAGGATATATCGCACCTCCGCCGGGGTCAGAGAAGGATATAGAGGCACCGTAATGATGCCAATGGATTGCGCGGCGAGATCCGCCATTGCCCACTCCGGACTGTTTTCAGATAAGATGGCGATCCGGTCATTTGGCTTGATACCCATTGCCATATAAGCCGACGATACCGAATCGATCTGCCGCGACGCTTCCTCCCAAAGAAGAGGCTCGTAAAATCCTCTGCGCTTGAAAAGAAACGCCGCTTTTTTGGGAAATCTCTTAGCGGTCTGCTGGTAAAGCTGCCCCAGATTCTTAATTTCAGGCATCGGCTTGGTGGCGTCTTTAGGAATCGGTAAACTTCGGCTGGCGCTTTTCAGTAAACGCGGCAATGCCCTCTCGCATATCTTTTGTAGAGGTGATGGACTCAAACTCATTCTGTTCTGCTTTGAGGCCTTCTTCGAGGGGTTTGTCCAAACCTCCGCCGATCGCTCTCATACACGCTCGTATGGCTGGCAAACCGTGCCGCGCAATTTTTTTTCCAATTTCTTTGGCGGTTTTCAGGACCGCCCCGTCGCCGACCACGTGATTAACCAGGCCTATGCGAAGAGCTTCCTGCGGCGTGATGACATCTCCGGTTAAAATCAGCTCGGTGGCGCGACTGACACCCACAATCCTTGCCAGACGCTGGCTTCCACCAAAACCCGGAATGATGCCCAGTGATATCTCCGGCTGTGCGAAACGCGTGCGGTCTGAGGCGATCCGTATGTGGCAGGCCATCACCAGCTCCTGCCCGCCGCCGATACAGACGCCCTGAATGGCAGCAATAACCGGCTTCTGACTATTTTCTATCTTATTGAAAACAGATTGTCCTTTTTTGATCACTTCCAGTATTTGGCCCGGGGATGTGAATTTTGCCACTTCTTTGAGATCTACGCCTGCGATAAAAATATTGGGCACAGCACTGGCGAAAACAATAACCTTTACCGAATCATCGCTTTGCAACGCATCAACCGCTTTTTCAATCTCACATAGGATCTCCATCCCCAGCGCGTTCACAGGAGGGCGATTGATCTTGATAAAACACACTTTATCTTCGATGGCAAGGTTCAGGAATTGGTAATCAGACATACACACTCCTTATGGTTTTTATTTCAATATTCCAAAAAACCCCGTCCGGCTTTTTTTCCAAAATAACCGGCGCTGACCATTCGTTTTAAAAGCGGCGCCGGGAAAAAACGCGCGCCGTAGATCTTTCTCAATTCCTCAAGCTTAGAAAGGATGGCGTCAATCCCCAAGTTGTCGGCATACTGAAGGAGCCCGCCTTTTGTTTGAGGAAATCCAATGCCCGCCAAAACCGCGATATCAATATCAGACGGAGTAGACACGCGTTCCTGAATGCAAAAAGCAGCCTCGTTGATCATCGTCAACATCAACCGCTCAACTGAAAAAGGCGCTTTTGAAGCAGTCGCGTTCCTTATTTGTAGCCCCGCGACGATATTTGCGATGGTCACATCTTCGCCCTGCCCGCTGTAGGAATAAAAGCCTGCCCCTGTTTTGACGCCGAATCTATTGAGTTTATGCACCTCATCCCAGAGCCGCGCCGGCGCCATGCGGTTTCCATACTCTTCCAAGAGAATGCCAACCACATCATGACAAATATCAAGTCCAATAGTGTCCACTAATATAAAAGGCCCCATTGGAAAACCAAACTCTACCATCGCCCCATCGATTTGTTTAAGAGAAGCACTGCCTTCTTCCACACAAAAAGCGGCTTCATTAAGGTAGGGCATCAGCAGACGGTTTACCAGAAATCCGGCGCACTCGTTGACACGAACCGGAAGCTTTCGAATGCTTTCGGAGAAGGCCACGGAATCGGCCACCGTCTCTTCCGAGGTTGCCAGGCCTGGAATCACTTCGATCAGTTTCATGACATGCGCCGGAAAAAAGAAATGAATGCCCACAACCTTGTCCGGTCGTTTAGTGCACGCTCCCAAAGCGCTGATCGAAAGCGCCGACGTGTTGGAAGCCAGGACCGCGTGCTCAGGCAATACCGCATCAAGCTCCGCAAATACTTTCTTTTTGATTTCCATCTTTTCGGGCACTGCCTCTATGACAATGTCAACATCCTTAAGATCCTCATAGGATGTCGTCACCGTTACCAGCGACATTTTCGCTTCCATGTCCTGGGGCGTCATCTTGCCCTTGTCCACACGAGCCTGATACACCTTGCGTACGTGTGCCAGGGACTTCTGTGCCAGGTCCTCGTTGACCTCTTTGAGCACGACAGGAAGCCCAGAATAACTGATCACTTGCGCGATCCCGCCGCCCATGGCTCCGCCGCCCACTACCGCCGCTTTGTAGATATACACAGGCTATTTCCTTTCCAGAATCAAGGCAGCGCCCTGCCCGCCGCCCACACAGAGCGCCGCGATGCCGTATTTAAGTTTACGTTTTTTCATCTCGTGAAGCAAAGCAAGAGCAATGCGCGTTCCTGTAGTCCCCACCGGGTGGCCTATCGCAATAGCGCCACCGTTGACGTTAGTAATTTCAGGATTAAGACCCAACGCTTTTTGGCAAGCAAGAACTTGGACGGCAAAGGCTTCGTTCAACTCGATTAGCTGAATATCTTTGAGCTCAAGACCGGCTTTTTTGAGCGCCTTAGGGATCGCTACCGTAGGCCCTAACCCCATCCGTTCGGGCTCGAGCCCGCCGAATGCATACGAACGTATGGTTCCAAGCACTTCCTTGTACCCCAGTTCATCGGCCTTATTTCGGCTCATGATCAGCATCGCCGCGGCGCCGTCCGAAATGCCGCAAGCATTGCCAGAGGTCACAGTGCCCTTGTCCTTAAAGGTAGTCGGATACAAGGATAGCATCTGTTCGTTCAAACCCGGATTGATCCCTTCATCCTGAGTGATAGTTTCCGGAGGCATGGATCGTCCAGCGGCTTTTTTATGAACGATTACCGGCGATATCTCATCCTTCCACTTACCTTCACGGGTCGCTCGAAACGCTTTTTGATGACTGGCGGCGGCAAATTTATCCTGCTCGCTGCGACTGATAGAAAACTCCTCTGCTAAATTCTCGGCAGTCCTGCCCATGAGCTGTCCGCAAACCGGATCGGTCAAACCTTCCCATAAAGAATCGATCATTTCGGAACTACGTAGCCTTTTGCCAAATCGAAGATCACGGCTCACATAAGGCGCCGTGGACATTGACTCGGTACCACCGACGATCTGAATATCCGCATCACCCGAAATAATATTCTGACACCCGTTCACGATAGCCTGGATGCCCGATGCACAGTTACGTGCTACGGTATACCCCGGCACTGTTATTGGGATGCCGGACATCAGTGAGATTACACGGGCAATGTTCGGCGCATCGCTAGCTTGTCCGACACAGCCAAAGACAACCTCTTCAATCTTGGCTGGGTCAAGTTTGGTCCTTTCAAGAACGGCCCGCATTGCGATCTCGCCGAGCTTCTGCGCGGTCAAGTCACGAAAAACACCACCCAATACACCCTGAGGAGTCCGCGCACCGTCAACGATTACTACCTCTTGATTCGTCATAAACCTCCCCTTTGCTTAACCGCGGGCATTTTCAAAGATTTTGTTGAGCCACTAATGCTCTGATCTTGGGCAAAAGCTTCATCGCTTCCTCTTCCCCTCTGCGAATAAACGGTTCGGGTTTATAAAAATCCATCCAGCTAGCCATGGGAAGCACCGGCCGCAATAACACATCGGCAGAGCCGCCCTCGTTCTCTGCCAATTCGGATTCCATGAATTGTATCGTGTTCATCAATATATCAAATATGTTGGGGAAGAAAAATTTTACAATTTTATGTTTGGTTTTATGCATCAACCTAATCAATAAATTTTGCTGTCGAACGCGCTGAGCTTCCTTCTGCGCGGCGTCCTCATTGATCAGCCGCCTTTCAAGAGTATCTTTGCTGGTAGGAAAAACGTTAACAGCGATGATCTTGTTAACACCGGCAGCATGGAGCGCCTTAATGGGCAGAGGATTGAGCACCCCCCCGTCTATGATCGTGTCCCCTGCTATAAAAACGGGGTTGAAGATGGCAGGTATGGCAATAGAAGCCTGGACTGCATCCGCTATGAGCCCCGAATCAAAGATAAGGGACTGTCTGGTTGAAAGATTTACCCCGGTGACCTTCAGTGGGATGCGACAACTTTCAAAAGTGGCGTTTCCCAAGGTTTTTTTTAGATGTTTCATAACGCCGCGGCTATTGAACAAGCCCCGAATCGGGCACAAGCTGAAATCAAGTAGTTTCCAAAATAACAGACGGGGATTAATGCCAAGCGCAAGCCTTTCCACATGATCAGCGTTTTGTGTCACCGCGTAGAGAGATGCGACCAAAGCTCCGATGCTGGAACCTGCGATCACATCAATGGGGATCTTCTCTCGCTCCAGAACTTTTAGGACACCAATATGAGCCAGGCCGAAGGCCGCCCCACTGCCCAGCACCAACCCGACAAGGTTGTTGCTAACATAGCGGGCGATGTGCCGCACAATACGCGAATATTCGGCATCGGGATCATCAACCACCAGCGGCTGCCGGATAGAGGTTCTATCGGTTAAAACAGAAGAAATTGGAAGCGAGAAACATCTTTTCCCAGCGAAAAGTTCCTGGCGCACAAGGCTAGTGGTGCGTACACCGAAAAATACCTCCTCCATGATCACGGCCACACGGGCATCTGAAGCCGGGATTGATTTTTCGAGATCAGCAATAACCGTTTGTGTCTGCTGGATATTGGTTATATGGCCGTCTGTGAACAGGAAAATATAATCGGATTGGGTCAATGTTTTAAAAGAAAGCGAACTCATCTCATGAGGCAGGTCAATCAGGATAAAGCGGTATTCAATAGCCAGATGATTCAAGATCAGAATCATCGCATCTTCGCTACCGGCATCATAGTACAGTCTGAGCACGTCAAAACCCGCTTCGTGCTTCTTTATCGCAGTATGAAGCTTTTTGGGCGATGCGTCTTCAGGACTGCGACAATGGGAAACTTGAACCGTTTCTATCTCATTGATATGAGGAACTTCCCCGCTTTCCTCACCCACCAAATC
>CAZAPB010000106.1:3665-5168 GCA_964486835.1 uncultured Planctomycetia bacterium | reverse complement strand
ATAGGCCTTTTTGTCCCTATCGATGATCAGGGCCATGTGCTTGAATCCAACGCCGTCGACGGTTCTGGTTTTTATGTCAGAGGATTGCGCGATATTCTGAGCCCCAATCCTCTGGTCAACGGAGGCGACTACAATCTGGAGATCATCTTTGGTTTTGGTGATATTACAATGGATGTAAATTATAAGGAGATTTTCACGGAAATTTTCAAGGTGGATGTTATTGTCGCGCCCGAGAGCTTTACACAGGCTGACAGGTTCAATACGGTCAACACCTCATCCGAGTTTCCCGCCACACTCGACCGCGTGGGTGGGAACCATAAGCACGATCCAAATCTCGAATATTAAACCCAAATATTGTATTAGTCCGTCGAAGTCGCCGCAACATCTTGGCGCATCTAAACTTTTAAGAAAATCTCCACGCACCATAAGGTGCGCCATTGATTTTCTTTCCCCCGGAGGCCGATCCGTCCTGCGGCGGATTAGATTATCTACGCCAAGCTCTTGCGGCTTGGTTCTGACATCCTAACGCAATATTGGGGTTAAACGTAAGCGGTTATTGGAAGGCGCATAATCTTAATATTTATTAGCAAGACAGGAAAATAGGCAATATATTGTGTATAATCTAGCTATCAGATGCTGACAAAAAATAATATCCTCATAGGCCAGGCCCTGGTTGAAGAAGGCGTTATCACAGCCGAACAGTTGGAAAAGAGTCTCTATCACCAGAAAGAAACCAAAACGTTCATTTGCGCGGCGATTGTGGCGTTGGGATTTGCGTCCGAGGAGAATGTTTTCAGGATTTTAGCCCGCCATTTAGATATTCCTTATGTGCGTCTCAAGGAACTGTCCGTGGATGCTTCCGTAATCCAAATAGTGCCGGCTAAGTTTGTCAGCCACTATGAAGTATTGCCGATTGATTTTAAAAATAACTGTCTTGTGATCGCGATGGCTGACCCTTTGGATACGCGGACACTTGATGATATCCGTCTTTTTTTGGGTGTTGATGTTCAGGGTGTTCTTTCCAGCCAAAATGAGATCCGGGAATGCATCCAAAAGTATTATGGCGTCGGAGCGGAAACATTGGAAACAATGATGTCGGGAAAACGATCCTCGGAGACGGTCAAGGCCGGCCTTGAAAAAGCCGAGGACATCGAGATGATGGCTGAAGACGCTTCAATTATTAAATTCGTTAATCAGATTCTTTCCCAGGCCATTCATGACCGCGCTACCGATATTCATTTGGAGCCTTTTCAGGAAGAACTGCGTGTTAGGTTTAGGATTGACGGGCTTTTATATGATGTGCCCATCCCGGGTTCGATCAAATATTTTCAGCTGGCGATCGTCTCTCGCGTCAAGATCATGGCGCGTATGAATATCGCGGAACGGCGTCTTCCTCAGGATGGAAGGATCAAGATCAAAGTGGTCCAGCAGGAACTGGATGGCCCGGACCTCGTCGTCGATCGAGATCCAGCTCTGCCACTGCTTCCCGTTCCCGAAGCGGCC
>CAZAPB010000106.1:0-3655 GCA_964486835.1 uncultured Planctomycetia bacterium | reverse complement strand
CGGCGTACTTGGCTTTCTTCAGGTCGATGGCCAGGTCCAGCAGGAACTGGATCTTCGTGTCTCAGTGGTGCCGACCGTATTCGGAGAAGCTGTGCAAATCAGGATCTTGAGTGCGGGGTTCTTTCTTGAACTGGAAAAGATCGGGATGGCCCTTGATCACCGCAAGCTGGTTGAGAACGCGATCGTCAAACCCCATGGGATCATTTTCGTGACAGGCCCGACGGGATCCGGAAAATCAACGACGCTCTACGCCTGTCTGGCGCGTATTAATTCCAGCACGACTAAAATTATTACCATCGAAGACCCGGTGGAATATCAGCTCAGAGGCGTTAATCAGATACAAGTCAATTCCTCCATCGGCCTTGATTTTAGCGCGGTTTTGCGTCACATTCTCCGCCATGATCCTGATGTATTAATGATCGGGGAAGTGCGTGATGGCGAAACAGCCGAGATCGCTATCCGCTCGGCTTTGACCGGTCACTTAGTTTTTTCAACTCTACACACCAACGATGCGGCAGGAGCTGTGACGCGTCTTTTGGATATGAATCTTGAGCCCTTTTTAGTGTCGTCTTCTCTTGAATTGATCGCGGGCCAGAGGCTTGTGCGGTTGATATGTGAAAATTGTAAGACCCCGATGGCGCTCAAACAGAAGCGGGAAATTTTGGAGAACGCCCGGTTTTCCGGCGTAGATCCCGCCAAGGCGGAAATTTTCGAGGGCAAGGGTTGCGAGTTTTGCCGGTTTACCGGATATCGCGGGCGCACAGGTATTCACGAGCTTCTGGTGGTCAATGAGCCTATCCGCGAACTTATAATGCAGCGCGCCTCCGCTCAGATGATCCGGCATAAGGCTGTCTCGCAGGGAATGCGGACATTGCGGGAGGACGGAATTAATAAAGTTCTTCAAGGTCTGACGACGGTGACTGAAGTCGTGCGTGTTACTCTCCAGGAAAATGACTAAGTATTCCTATGTCGCTAAAGATGGGCCGGGCGACGCCGTCAAGGGAGAGATCGAAGCTGATTCACGCGAAGAAGCTGTCAAGCGGCTGGCCCAAATGGGTTTTTTTCCTGTATCCCTCAATGCTTTGGAGTCTCCGCTTGGGCAGTCCGGTTTTTTTTCCGGCAAAAAGATCCGCGAAAAGGATATTGTCTTTATTACCAGACAGTTTGCTTCTCTTCTTGACGCGGGTATCAGCGTGATGAATGCGCTGGGCAGTGTTTCCAAACAAACTTCCAATCTCTATTTAAAAAATGTATTAGCCGGCGTCATGAGTCAGATTAAAGACGGAAAATCATTATCGGAGAGCTTCTCGGCCTATCCTTTTGCTTTTTCCAATCTGTATTGCTCCACTGTTAAAACGGGCGAGGCGGGGGGCTATCTGAAAGATTCGATGAATCGTTTGGCGGATTATCTGGAAAAAACACAGAACTACAAAAGTTCGATTCTTGACAGTCTGGCCTATCCCTTATTTGTTTTGACGACGGGCATTCTCACCGTGTTTGTACTTTTGCTATTTGTGATCCCAAGAATTGTCCAAATGTTTCAGGATATGGGCCAAGCACTGCCGTTGCCGACGCGGATCTTGATCGGTTTATCCGCAGGCATGCGTGAGTATGGCTGGATTGCCGCGGGGGGCATTTGTTTAATTGTATTCATGTTCTTCCGCTTGATCAAGAGTGTCCGCGGAAAAGCGGCCTGGGACCTTTTTGTTATCAGGCTTCCTCTGATAGGCAAGGTGATTCTTAAAACCGAGATAGGTCGTTTTATGCGAATGGTATCGATGCTTTTGACCGGCGGCATGCCAATCGTTCTTTCTTTGGAGACAGCTGTTACTACGATGGAAAACGAGGTTCTAAAAAAAGAGATCGCCGGGTTTAAACAGGAGATAATCAACGGGTCTAGTTTTTCAGATACCTTGAGCCGATCGAAGTTTTTTCCTGAGTTTGTGGCCAGCATTGTATCAGTCGGCGAGGAAACGGGATCGCTGGATGTTTCGCTAATGAGAGTATCGGATTCGTATGAAAAAGAAGTCGATCAGGTTTTGAAGGCGGCCACTCGTTTAATTGAGCCGGTGATCATTTTGGCTGTTGGGCTATTCGTGGGATTTATTGTTTTATCAATGCTTTTGCCTATTTTTGAGATCAATTTTATTGTTCGGTAGGTGTATGATAGTGCCTCAAAGGAGAAGCGGATGAAAAAAAGAAAATCGCCTATTTTTAATAAAAATTTTAGTGAAAAAGGTTTTACGCTCATTGAGCTGATGCTTGTAATTATCATCATCGGTGTTTTGGCGGCGATGGTGATGCCTAGACTTTTGGGCCGAGGGGAGCAGGCGAAGGTTGCCGCCGCCAAGAGCGATGTTTCCGCGGCGCTTCCGATAGCGATTGATCTGTTTGAGGTCGATAGCGGAAGACTCCCCACCACTGAAGAAGGGCTTGGTGCTTTGCGTTCCAATCCAGGGGCGTTGGCCGGCTGGAAAGGCCCCTATGTTAAAAAATCTCCAGTTGATCCGTGGGGCAGGCCTTATGAATACAGGGTCCCGGGTACCTATGACAATGATTATGATGTTTACTCGTTGGGTCCCAACGGCCAGGAAGGTGACGCGGATGATGTTGGTAATTGGGAACAAGCGGCTCAATAAGGGGCGGAGTATTTCATCCGGCTTTACTCTGATCGAGCTTATGATCGTGCTGGTCGTTGTTGGTGTTCTGACAGGGTTGATCGTGCCCAAACTTGGCGGCCGACTACAGGGTTGGAGGCTAAGCACATCTACGCGTGAGCTTCAAGTATTCATGGACTACCTTCGGGAGCGTTCTGTCGTGGAGGGGAAAGTTTATTATCTGGTTATTGGCCCCAACGGGAATGAGTATTGGGGCCGGCCGGAGGCAACAGGAGCGCCCGCCTCGGCGAGAACACATGTACGCCGTCTTGGCGAAAAGATCATCCTTGAGTCAGAGACAAAACAAGTTGCGTTTTATCCGGATGGCAGTATAGATAAAATTACCATACGCCTGGTTTCTGCGGAAGGAAGGTCAGAGACTCTGACAACCCTAGGGAGTTTTGGAAGTGTTAAAATCCGATAAGCGCGGTTTTTCCTTGCTTGAGATTCTGATCACGATCGCGGTTTTATCGGGCGGCCTGGTTGTTATTTTGCAGGCGATCACTTTTTCAGCTAAGAATGCCGGTCTCTCGGTGGAGAGAGTTTAGGCCATTTTGTGGGCGCAGGATCGTTTGGCCCTGGCTGAATTTTATGAAAACCAAGGCCTTCTGCCGCAAATGGATATAAATCTTCAAGAGAAAGGAATCTATAGCTGTGCCTTATCATTAATCGAAGATCCTGACACGGGCGCTGACCGACTGAAAATAAAACGTTTAGAATTAAAAGTCGGCTGGAAAAACCGCGCACAGGAACGCGAGCTTAGATTTCGCACATCCCTCAGGCAGTTTGATCCCATGAAATCCTAAATGCGCCTGCGATATTCCAAAGCTTTTACTCTCATTGAAATTCTTATCTCAATATCGATACTATCTGTTATTTTTTTAGCTCTTTACGGCTCGTTCCAGGCTGGCATTATGGGTTTTCGCAGACTTGGGACCGATACGGACAGGACTCTTCTGGCGGCGCAGGTTTTCGACCGGCTTGAGGATGATCTGGCA
>CAZAPB010000105.1:0-5177 GCA_964486835.1 uncultured Planctomycetia bacterium | reverse complement strand
AGCGCCAGATCTACCCCAAAGACATCCTGGCCTTCGACGACTTCCTGACCAAGTTCAAAGCCAAAGAGAAGAACTTTACCGATTACCACAGCCTTCTTTGCGAGTACTCCACCCGCTACGACATCAACCTGTTGGGATTTCCTAATTTTCTCTCATTAAAAGACCTTAAAACCAAAGAAGATAAGATCGACTTCAAGAAAGCCACTAGCCAACAGGAGAAGCTAGCCTCTCTTCTCTCCGGAGATGAATTCAACGCCCACATTGAAAAACTTAAATCCGGCGTCTTAAGCCCTCTGCCTTTCTATGAGACCATGCTTGTACAAGCAAACCAAAAAAAGATCGATCTATCCGCTTATCCTGAGTTTCTCTTGTATGTCGAGTATCTGAGAGCCTGGTCCTCGGTGAAGATGGAAAGATTCCTTAAAGAGACCCAAATACTTGAAGAGACCATCTTCCAAAAAGCCCTCACCGATGAGGATAGCTTCTATCTTTACCGCCTCTCAGAGTATCTTGGCACCCTAAAGAATCTTTTTTCCCTCCAAGCCTCAAGAGAAGAATTCGACCGGTATTCTCAAAGTCAAAAAGATATGCGTTTTAATACCAACGTCTGCCTGGCCTTCATCAACAGAAAACTCTATGACCTGGGTAACTACGCCGATGTGATCCCCACCCAGAACCTCATCGACCAAAATAAGAATCTTGTCGAAGACTTCTACAGCACCACCGAAGAAAGAGACGATGTATTCCTGACCAAAGCCCTCGAGAAGATGCAAAAAGACAATATCTCTCAAGCGGTCCTTATCACCGGCGGTTATCACACCCAGAGCTTAAAAGAAAAGATGAAAGAAAAAGGCCTCTCGTATGCGGTGATCACCCCAACAGTGACCGAAGAGACCAATGTCCAGCGGTATGAGAAGATCCTTTTATCCCGGGCCGGTCTTTTCCAAACACAGCCAGCCACTCAAAAGACTAAAAACACCCAAGACTATATGATCCCTGTCGCGGCCGCTGAAGTGGCGGTAATCGATAGGGTCAAGGCCGATATCATGGTTGACGGAACAGTTGTTGAATTTAAACCAAAAGCACGTGAGCTTGACCTGCGGAACGGCGCCACGCCTGAGGGAGCAGGGGTCGGTCCCGGCCAAGGCAGGCCTATTATTACTCTGCCGATTGTCAAACAAACGCCTCAAGCAGCTCAAGAGCAGGAACCGGCCCAAGAAAGAAAAGTCGCGGCCGCAAGATTGGCCGGTGAACGCGTTCCTTTAGCCAGTGATACCGAACTTGTGCCGGAACAAACATATCTGTGGAATAACGGCAATATTTATCTGTATCAAGCGGGACGAGTAGGGGAAGTTGGCGATAACCAAATCAAAGTTACCACTTTTGAGGAAGATGGACAGCCTATTAAAGGGCTTGTCGCCTTGAGCTCTGTTTCTTCGGGAGCGGTTTATCTTGCGTCCCCGGAAGATATGGATCTTTTTAGACAAAAAAGCGGAGAAACTCTGGAGAAGCCAGCTGATTCCGTTGAGTCCGGAACCGATCCGTTGGAAGAACTGCGCCTCGGAGCGAGAAAGGTCTTGGATCATCATCGATCGACTTCCTTTGGTGAGCGGATTTATTTTGTTGGAAATGCTTATAGTTATTTGACTTCCAATATTAATGATGTTAGCGCTGAAAATGTTAAACGCACTATCGCTTCTTATTGGAAGAGAGTTGGGGAACGCAATAGTAGTGTAATTAGTCTTTCTAATTCCACAGGATTTGAACGAATACTTTTTCTAATGGTATTCAAGGGGTTGGCAAAAAGAACCGATGTGACTCTTTCCAATATTTCAATTCTTTTAGATTTGCGCACTACGAATGAGCCAATCGTGACCAAGGAAAATGCAAAAGGCCGTATCCGGGAATACTTTGATGCGTCAGGCGCTTTTCTGCCGGGGAAGGTCGATGAGGTTTGCCGTTCAATCCGACATGGCCGCTTACCCCAATCAATTAAGACAATCAAAAAAGTTTATGCCCATGACGATATGGATCAATTCTTTCAAGAAATTCACAACGCCGCTCCGAATGTTGAACGGATTGTGCGAAGCGAGTTTCCTGATTGTTTTTCAACGGGCGCCAAACTTGCTTTCCCTACCGCCGGGGCGAAGTTGGCCGGCGTAGGGCGTGGTGCGTCGGGCGTTGGGCGTTCTGCGGCGAAGATGGCCCAAAATATAAGTATGCTGACCCGTGGTGAGTGGTGTACGGATGTCGGACAAGCTTACGACGATGCATGCAAGACACTTGGCATCAGCCCAAGTGAGGCCCAAGCAATATATTTTGCACAGACAGATTTTTCATCATCTATTTTGCCTTTTGTGGGCGGTAGCGAGTTGACAAGCTACCAGCTTGTTCCGGTGGGTGTTCCTTTGTATAGGGATGCTGATAGCCCGATTAGCTCCTTGATTTTGTTAGCTGTTCATGACAGCAATAGCGGCAGTGTAGCCATGACATCTTTTCAAATCGACAGATTTGGGGACAAGATCGCGGTGAATAGAGGGACAGCTATTAGTATGACACACGAAGAGACTGGGCATTACAGCATTTTAGCGGGCAGAAGTCCAGGGGATCCCGCGGTATTGTTATATGCTGGCGGGGAGAGGACCGAGTCTGAGGGTACTAGAGCTATTCAGACATATGATTTAAGGACGCTACATAATCTGCCTGCAACCCACTATATTTCAAAGCCTTCAGGAAAAGAAAAAAACAAAGTGCAAGTAACAGCAGACGATCTTAGGAAAGATCCGCAGGACGGTTTTTTCATAGCTCACAGAGGTGATTGGTTTGCGCCGGCAAGAATTAATTATATTTTAGATGGGACCGTAACCACGATCGCTTCATTTCGGCTTGGCTCAAAACCAACTTGGGGGTACACAGCGGCGCCGGGCGCGCGTTTTGCAAAAGATGTGACTGAGGAGCAAGTCAAATTGGCTATAGAAGAATTTATTCAGTCTAACAACTATTTTTTAAATGTGGCAACACTGAAGAGTGCGTTGCAGGGGTTTCTTAAGCAGAGTTTTCATCTCCCGAAAGAAAAAGTGAATGTAAGGGTAAATGAAGGCAGCGTCTCTTTGTTTAATTTCCCCATTGGTAAATATAGCCAATTTAATACGTTTCCAGCACACCTTGAGATCCGTCTGAATAGTGAATTGGAATGTAGTGGAATTGCGAAAGCGATTAATAGATGTTTGAAAGACGGGGCTACCCACAATAATCATCGTGGTGGCGCGAGGCTGAGCCTCCAAGCGTCTGATGCGGACGAGAAAATGATGATGTTTGATGCCGCCGGAGCGAGTCGATTTTTTATCGGGGACGGATTGTCCCGCGCAGTTTATCTTTTCAGGCAGGTCAATGGAAGTATGGAAAGAGCGTCGCCCCAAGAGGATATTTTGAACAGGCTGAAATCTATTTTAGAGGCCTACAATATTCAATTACAAATATTAAGCTCAAGCAGAAAATATTCAGCGTGGAGAGAGAAGTATCCTGAGGATCAGCCTATTATTTTGAAAGGCAATCAAGCCTTCGAAGATTTTAAAAAAGGCTTGGAAGAATTAAAAGTTAGTTATGAAGCAATTCATAAGGAGGGAACGGATTTTGATAGGTTGGGACAACTAAGTGAAATAGAACAGACATTGGACAATATTGGTGTCGACTTGGGCCGAGCGCAAAAAACCGGCGCGAGGCTTGTATACCAGCCCAGAAAGGGTGATGAGTGGAGTGTATTATGGGCTCTTGGAATACCAGTTTTAGCTGCTCTCGCCGCTGTAGCGCTTTACTTTTTACTTCCACCTTCCAATCAATCAAATTCCCAGGAAGATCCCGCGGCACAGGTAACGGCGGTTATTGTCAGTGCAAAAGATAGCGATGGCGCGAGACTTGGGTTCATAGACTCGGCGTGGTTCGTTTCGGCAGGTTTGTTGATATTAAACTTGGCATTCAATAAACTCCCGAACATATGGCGCGATAGTCCTAATTGGTCGGCGGCAACGGCTTTGGTGGTGTTCTTCGGCGTTGGCAGCTATTTAATCGAGTTTTCCAGGTTCGGTTTTCCCGGAGCTGTTCTTTTGCTGGGCACAGCGGTCACAGTTTGGCATCTCAATAGTGTTTTTTCTGGTCCGCCCAATCAGGACGGGGGCAGGTTGGCTACTGTTGCTCAAGAGTCCCCATATAGCCTGATACCCGTTGATGGCATGCCAGGTCGTTTTGCTATTCAAGGAACCGGTCAACATCTTTTAAGAGATGTTGTTAGTAAGGGAATTCGGATGGGCACGATCAAAGCGCCGGGTTATATGACGGATGACAATATATCTGTACCTGATGAGGTATGGTTGAATGGCGAGTGTCTATTCAGTTCTGGATATAACGTATTGCTTGATACTAACGATGAGCGCTTTTTAGTCAAATTAAATTCCCAAGATCAATACGTAGCGGAGGGAGATCAAATACAGGTTACTTACAAAACCTTATACTTGGGTTATGAATCGAATGTGCTCGAGAAAATGGGTGATGGCGCGAAGCTGGCCACCGCGCAAGCATCTGCGTTAGCGCAATCGTTCACAAGTCTGCTGTCTACGATTAAAAACCTTAAGGCCGACAAAGAAACAGGCTTATTAAAGTCTATTTACCCCACACATCCTTCCAGGCTTTATGAACCAAATATTGTAGTGGGCGAGCATGGCTTCTCTGAATCAGTTACAGATGTGAGCGGTGCTTATGACGCTACTAGTTTGTCTGCGACAGAGATGTCAGAGGTTAACCCCACAATTAGCCTCCGGCAGGAAGGCGACACGTATATTTTTATCTATAAACGACAAAAGGAGATTAGACACGGATCGCCACTAGGAGATAGTCAGTATTTATATAATTTCGAATTTACCTTTTCTGGTGCGGAGGTTGCCTATAGTCTAGAAATTCAGCATACGAATGATATAGAATTTGGCGGTGGTGAAGCAGGCTATCGCCGTACCGGATATTCCAGAACAAAGACAATTAGCGGTAGAAGCTCCTCGAAATTGCTCCGTTTTGACTGGGATCCTGGTAGAAGCGAAAAGTTTCAGAATATTCAGTTTGTAGTCACCCCGGATTTTTTCACGACACCCCAAACACAGGATCTGGTACGGGTTGTGCGCTCGTTAGGC
>CAZAPB010000104.1:1833-5320 GCA_964486835.1 uncultured Planctomycetia bacterium | reverse complement strand
CTTCAAATGCGAAGGCCTTTCAGCAGATCAATAGACGCCTTCACTCGGTTTTTTTTCACCCCGAGATTGATACAGCGCTTTACTCGTGGACCGAGCCGCCGCGGTGGGAGAAACCTGTCGTTCGGACTTTTCTCAACTTCATCTATCATGTTACAGCGCACAGCGATAGATCGATGTATTTTTTGCACAAATCCGCACTGGAGAAAAAAGCATTTTTTTTCATGCATGGCTTGGGAACGCCACCGTCGGGAGTGACGCTTGAGCCGGGTGTGCCGCTTTGGACAAGGCTCAGTCAGTTGTATGGGCCATCCTTTAAGATGCCGGATTTAATGCGCTCGAACGGCGAGCCGGAAAGCCATGACCAGATAAGCTCACTCATGAAAGCGACGAATCTGGCGTGGCATGTCAAAAGAGCAGATGGATATGGATACGCCCTTCACCAGCTGTATGCCTGCGGCCGTCCGGTTATCTGCGAGAAAAAAAATTATGAAAATAAAACCGGCGGCCTCCTTTTGAAAGACAAGAAAACTTGTGTGATGCTGGAGGGAGACATTAGGAATGATTTAAAAAAAATTGATCGTTATCTTCAACCTTCCGAAAATGAAAAAATGTGCCGCGGTGCGCTGGCTCGCTTTCGGAATTGCGTGAATTTTGACAAAGAGGCTCGGGATATCAAAAAATTTATTGAGAGACTCGCGGGATGAACGTATTTATCGATAATCACCATGCGGAACTGACTTATTCGCTCGAACTTTTATTTGGCCGAAGGCTTGGCCATAAGATTTTCTATCCGATTGGCCTTGACTGGCATGAGCGAGGCTTTTGGAAGGTTTATCAGCATCCGGCCACAGTTAAGCAGTACCTGTCTATGGAACGGGTTGATCCGTTGGCTCATCTTTGCCCGCAGGTCATGACGGCTTCAGGCCCAGAAGCCCCGGAAGCCCGTTTTCACTACTACTGGGATCCGGTGAAGGAAGTTTACCAGCGCGCCATCACGTTCGACGATCTTGCCAAGAACCCGCCGGACATTCTTGTGGCCTCTATTCCGGAGCATGTCGCATGTTTTAGACGGCTGATAAAGAGCTGTTGTCCGCGCGCAAAGCTTGTATTCCAGATGGGGAATATGTTTTCTGAGTACGATCTTAACGGAGCCGGGAATATTCTCAATTCCACTAACCGGTCTTTACCTTTTTACAAACGGTCAGTTTCTTATAGCCAGGAATTTGACCTCAACCTTTTTTGTTATTCTCCGCCGTCGTCTAATAAATTAATAGTGAACTTGGCTCATTACACGTCTTCTGCGGCACTCTACGGGGCCGCCAAATCTTTGCTTGAGGATTTCAGATTTGAGGCCTATGGCGCCGGAAACGAAACGGGTTCGATCTCAAGAACTGTCGATGTTGCGGCTAAAATGAAGGAAGCATCTTTTATTTGGCATATAAAAGAAGGTGGTGATGGCTACGGGCATGTGGTGCACAACGCGGCAGCGCTTGGCAGGCCGCTGATTATTTCTAAAAGGCAGTATCGTGGGATGCGCTTTGAAAAATTTATCGAGGACGGCAAGACGTGCATAAACGTGGATGGGCTTTCGGCAGAACAATTGGCTAGGAAGATAAGAACTTGCTCTGAGCCTGAACGGCTAAAAAAAATGGGCCATGCAATCTATGAGAGGTTCCGGGAATGTGTCGATTTTGACAGAGACGAAAAGAATATCCGCCGGTTTTTGTCGAGGCTTCGGTGAAGCTGGCAATTTTCCACAATCTCCCTTCAGGCGGCGCACTGCGCATGCTCCGGCAAAAAATTGAAAGCTTTGAAAGTTTGGGCCACAGCGTCCATTTGTTCACTTTTTCCACCAGCGAACAGGAGATGTTTTCGCTGGGGAGCATGTCTTGTGAAGTCACTGTCGAGCCGCTTGATTATACCGGACCCAGTCGCTTTCGCCGGTATATCGAAGCTTCCCGGAGAATAGCCGCTAAGATCGACGAATGGCGAGCGGACAGGGTGTGGGTGGAGAAATGCCGCTTTGTCGGCGCGCCATCGGTTTTACGGTTTTTAAAGACACCCTCGATCTTGTATCTTCAGGAGCCAATTCGCATTCGTGCTTATGAGGCTTTGGCGGCAAGCACTAGAGCTGCCAAATCATCTCCCGGGAAAAAGCTATCGGTAGTCGATTGGCTAAAAAAAATCAGCTCGGTCCCTGAGTATTATTTTAGAAGACGAGAAGACCGGAGAAGCGTCGAGGCGGCCGGGAAGGTATTTGCCAATTCGGACTTTAGCGCGGCTTGGGCTAGGCGCGTTTATGGGATCCAGGCGCAAACGCTGTATCAGGGCGTGGATACCGATTTTTTTTCACCTCACCCGTGCGGCGCGGAAAATTTTGCGCTTTCAGTAGGGCGGTTGGATGACACCAAAGGGCACGATTTTATTGTCGCGGCGATTGCCGGTGTGCCCGAATCATTGCGGCCGCGCCTGGCGGTGGTGTGCGACGCGGTTGATGAGGCTTGTAGAAGACGTCTGGAAGCGCAGGCCGGGAAATCCGGGGTATCCTTGCAAATATATTACCGTGTCAGTGACGAAGTTTTGCGCGATCTCTATTGCCGTTGCCTTCTTGTTCTGTGCGCCGCCCATCATGAGCCGTTTGGTCTTGTGCCGCTAGAGGCAATGGCTTGCGGCGCGGCGGTGTTGGCGGTCAGAGAGGGTGGTTTTGTGGAGACGATTAAGGATGGTCGGGCTGGTTATCTTCTTGAAAGGGATGTCAATGTTTGGTCCGACAAAATACAGGTTTTGGCCGCGAATCCTTCTTTGCGCCGTCTTCTGGGCGAACACGGCAGGCAAGAGGTTTTGGCTGAGTGGGGTTTTAAGTCGTTTCGACAGAGGCTTGATCAAATAGTAAAAAGTATTTAGACCCAGTATGATCTTGCTGGGCCAACGAGTCCCGCCAGGATTACAGCGGCCCGTTTAGCTTAGACGGCATTGACAGGGCGAGAGGAAAAGGCTAATATTGGGACTCCCAGGAATATATTAATTTTGTACTATTTTAGGGCCTGTAGCTCAGCTGGTAGAGCGCCTCAATGGCATTGAGGAGGTCAGCGGTTCGAGACCGCTCAGGTCCACCAAGTTATTGCTTTTAACGGCTTAAGCCGAAGTGGCGGAACTGGCATACGCGTCGGTCTCAAAATCCGATCCTCTCACGAGGTTGTGGGTTCAACTCCCACCTTCGGTATAGTTTTTTTTATAAATGAGTGAATAATGTCCGATAATCTCTATCCATTTCCCGAAATAGAAGCCTGCTGGCAAAAACACTGGCTTGAGAATAAAACTTTCCGTACGCCGGACCCTGTGGCAGGGGTGCCGGCCAAGAAAGTTTATATCCTGGATATGTTCCCGTATCCGTCTGGTGCGGGTCTACACGTAGGCCATCCCGAAGGTTATACCGCGACCGATATTTACACTCGTTTCAAGCGTATGCGCGGGTACCATGTGCTTC
>CAZAPB010000104.1:0-1823 GCA_964486835.1 uncultured Planctomycetia bacterium | reverse complement strand
GAAGCGCATGGAAGGCTTCGATGTGCTGCACCCGATGGGGTGGGATGCGTTTGGTCTGCCCGCCGAGCAGTATGCGATAGAGACAGGGACTCATCCGGCCGTCACCACACAAAAGAACATCCAGAATTTCCGCCGGCAGATTCAGAGATTAGGTTTGAGCTACGATTGGGAACGCGAAGTTGACACCACCGATCCGGCTTATGTGCGCTGGACGCAGTGGATATTTTTACAGCTGTATCACAGGGGATTGGCCTATGTCGCGGAAGTTCCTGTCTGGTGGTGCCAAGCGCTCGGTTGTGTGCTGGCCAATGAAGAAGTGGTGGATGGAAAAAGTGAGCGAGGTAGCCATCCTGTGGTCCGTCGTCCGATGCGGCAGTGGATGCTTAAGATCACCGCGTACGCGGATAGGTTGCTTGAAGACCTAAAGATCGTCGATTGGCCCGATTCTATCAAGGAGATGCAGAGAAATTGGATTGGCCGCAGTGAGGGCGCGCAGGTTCACTTCAAGATAGCCGATGGCCCGGCGAAGGACCAGGTTGTGACGGTGTTCACGACACGTCCGGACACTCTTTTTGGTTCCACTTATGTGGTGCTTTCGCCAGAACATGTTTTGGTATCGAGCATCACAACCTCTGAACAGAAAAAAGCGATTGAGGCCTATCAAAATCAGGCCGCTTCCAAGAGTGAGCTTGAGCGCACGGAACTGGCCAAGGAAAAGACCGGAGTTTTCACCGGTGCGTATGCGGTTAATCCCGCCAATGGCGAAAATGTCCCGATCTGGATCGCTGACTATGTGCTATCAAGCTACGGCACCGGCGCCATCATGGCGGTGCCTGCGCATGATGATCGCGACTACGAGTTCGCCAAAGAGTTTGGTCTGAAGATTATCGAAGTGGTCGCCGGCGGCGATATTTCCCAGAAAGCTTTTTGCGGAGAGGGAATGGCTGTCAATAGCGGTTTTATATCGGGTCTTCACACGGCCGAAGCCAAAAAAAAGATGATCGAGTGGCTGGAAAAAGAAAAGCTCGGCCAAAAGACCGTCAACTATAAGCTCCGTGACTGGCTTTTTTCCCGCCAGCGCTATTGGGGAGAGCCGATCCCTGTGGTTCACTGCGCCAAGTGTGGTATTGTGCCTCTGGATGAAAAAGAACTGCCGCTGCGCTTGCCGCAAACTAATGATTTCAAACCCAGCGGCAACGCCGAGCCTCCGCTGGCTAAAATAGATGAGTGGGTGAGCGCCAAGTGTCCCAAATGCGGCGGTCAGGCCCGGCGCGAGACCAACACCATGCCCCAGTGGGCAGGTTCCTGCTGGTATTATCTCCGGTACATGGACCCCAAGAATGAAAAACAATTTTGTGACCCCGAAAAAGAAAAATACTGGATGCCGGTGGATCTCTACGTCGGCGGAGCTGAGCATGCGGTTCTGCACCTTCTTTATTCGCGTTTCTGGCACAAAGTGCTCTACGATCTAAAACTTGTCTCAACGGCCGAACCTTTCATGAAGCTGGTCAATCAGGGGATGATCCTGGGCGAGGATAATCAGAAGATGTCCAAGTCGCGAGGGAACGTGATTAATCCGGACGTGGTGGTCGAAAGCTACGGCGCGGATTCACTGAGACTTTATGAGATGTTTATGGGCCCGCTTACGCAGATGAAGGCCTGGTCGATGAAGGGAGTCGAAGGCGTGTACCGTTTTCTGGGAAGAATTTGGCGACTGTACATTGATCAGGAGGGTCGCCTGTCCGCTTCTATTGGGGATACGCCTCCGAGCGCCGATTTGCAGAAGCTGACACATCGCACGGTCAAAAAAGTTACCGAGGATA
>CAZAPB010000103.1:0-5526 GCA_964486835.1 uncultured Planctomycetia bacterium | reverse complement strand
ATTCGAACCCTCGATCTCCGCCGTGACAGGGCGGCGCTTTAAGCCAGCTAAGCTATGACCGCTCATTCTTTAAGAGGCTTTTTAGAAAACTTCTCCGTGCTGTGACCGCTTAATTCTCTATTATCTTGTCGGTTAAAACCAATACCCGGTTCTTCTGGACTTCCATGAATCCGCCCTTGATCTTAATCGTATGCGCGATCCCGTCCTCGTCCTTGTAAGTGAGATTCCCTTTCTCGAGGGATGTCACCAAAGGCGCGTGGTTTTTAAGAACTCCAAGATACCCTAAAGTGCCCGGCGCGACAACGGAAATCGTTTTGCCCTGAAAAGCCACCCCATCAGGGGTCACTACCTTCATGTCAAAAGCCAAGCTCATCGGGATCAACTGCCTTTTTGCATTTTGTGATAATTTTCGACTACTTCCTCGATATTACCGACCATGTAGAACGCCTGTTCCGGGTACTCATCCATGCGTCCGTCGGCGATTTTCTTGAAGCCGTCGATCGTTTCTTTGAGCGGCACATATTTTCCTTTGCGTCCGGTAAACGTCTCAGCCACGAAAAACGGCTGGGACAAAAACTTTTGGATCTTACGCGCGCGCGCGACGGTCAGCTTGTCATCATCGGAAAGCTCATCCATGCCAAGAATCGCAATGATATCCTGGAGATCCTTATAACGCTGAAGTATCCTCTGCACCTGCCGCGCCACCGCGTAGTGCTCCTCTCCGATCACATGAGCGTCCAGAATTCGCGACGTAGAATCGAGAGGGTCGATCGCCGGATAGATACCCAGCTCCGCGATCTGCCGCGAAAGAACCGTAGTCGCGTCTAAATGTGTAAACGTAGTCGCCGGCGCTGGATCGGTCAAGTCATCAGCCGGCACATAAATTGCCTGAACCGAAGTAATCGATCCTTTTTTCGTCGAAGCAATACGCTCCTGCAGATCGCCCATTTCAGTCGCCAGATTGGGCTGATAACCTACGGCCGACGGCA
Source organism: uncultured Planctomycetia bacterium (assembly GCA_964486835.1). Taxonomy (GTDB): domain Bacteria; phylum Omnitrophota; class Gorgyraeia; order 2-02-FULL-51-18; family 2-02-FULL-51-18; genus CAMDWQ01. Next base: position 4,537 of record CAZAPB010000103.1, on the reverse strand, counting down.
TGCGCCCCAAAAGCGCCGAAACTTCAGACCCCGCCTGTGTGAAACGAAATATGTTATCGATAAATAAAAGCACATCTTGTTTTTCTTCGTCGCGGAAATATTCGGCCATAGAAAGCGCGGTCAACGCGACACGCAGACGCGTCCCCGGGGGCTCGTTCATCTGACCAAACACCAGACAGGTCTTCTCGAGAACTCCCGAATCCTTCATTTCGTAATAAAGATCATTTCCCTCGCGGGTACGCTCGCCGACACCGGCAAACACCGAAAAACCGCCGTGCTGGGCCGCAATGTTGCGGATAAGTTCCTGAATAATTACAGTCTTTCCCACTCCGGCGCCTCCGAAAAGACCGACCTTCCCGCCCTTGGGATAAGGCGCAAGCATATCAACCGCCTTAATGCCGGTCTCAAAGATCTGCGTAGCCGGTTCGCGCTCTTCGAACGAGGGGGCAGGCCGGTGGATCGGATACCTTTTCTTGGTCTGGACCTCGGGTTTTTCATCAATGGCCTTGCCAAGCACGTTGAACATACGGCCCAGCGTCTCGCGCCCAACCGGCACCGATATAGGTTCCTTCGTGTTCACCGCTTGCGTCCCACGGACCATCCCCTCGGTCGATGACAACGCAATACAGCGCACAACGTTGTTGCCCAGATGCTGGGCAACTTCACCGACAATCTCCTGATCGGCGACCTTCACAATGACCGCGTCTAAAATATTCGGAAGATGGCCGGCCTGGAAGCGCACGTCCATCGTCGGTCCGATTACCTGTACGACATGTCCCAGCGCCGAGGAATCGGCGGCCGCGCCGTCTCGTTTTGATCCTGTCTGCTGTTTATTTTCCATGCTCGCCTTCGTTGACATGTGAGCTCCTGAATAAAATGTTCATTCGATTAAACCTGCACACTCGCGCCGCTCACGATCTCCGAGAGTTCACGTGTAATGACGGCCTGTCTTGTTTTGTTCCTTAAAAGTTTTAGATCTTCCAACACTTCCTCGCCATTCTCGCTTGCCTGTTTCATCGCCATCATACGGGCGCTGTACTCGGACGTAAGCGATTCCAGCGCCGAGAGGTAGATCTTGCCCTCAATATACCGCCCAATAAGATCAAAAAAAACATTTTCAAAACCAGGCTCATAGATATATTCAACCGACTGGCGCAAGTCCTTTTTATTTTCAGCCAAGTGTGTCAGCGGAAAAAAAGGCTCTATCCTGGAAACTCCCGAGCCACCGGGCTTGAAGTGCGTATATAGCAGGCTTACCTCATCGGTCCTGCCAGACACAAACAGATCTTTGATCTGACCAGTCATCTTTTTAGCCAAATGAAAATCAACCAGCATCTTTTCGGTGTAAAAAATAGGCGTCAGCAAACCCTTTTTCTTAAACGCCTCACAACCGACTTTGCCGACCGGAATAAAGGATGTTCCGATCGCCCCGTTCTCCTTATTCCATACCAAGGCCGCCTTCAGCAGATTGGTATTGTAAGATCCGCATAATCCTTTGTCACCTGTCATCACGATCAGCGTCTTATGGCTGACCGGTCTTTTTACAAACAGCGGGTGCTCCAGCTTCGTGGCCGCGGCCGACACATTAGCGAGAATGCTTTCCAACTCGACAAGATACGAGCGGATCTTCGAAAACCTCGTCTCCGCACGTTTGAAGCGGAACGTCGAGATCATTTGCATCGCCTTGGTGATGGAATTGATACTCTGCACGCTCTTCATACGGCGGCGAATCTGCCTTAATGAAGCCATGTTATTTCTTCAGAAACTCCGCTTTGTATTCTGCTCCGGCACGATCAATTCTCTGCGCGACCGTGTCCCCCAGTTCCTTGGTTTTTTCCAGGTCATTGATCACATCCGGATATTTTTGCGCCAAAAACTGATGAAAGCCTTTTTCAAAATCCTGTATCCTGCCCTGAGGCACGTCATCCAAAACACCTTTAGTCGCCAAATAAATGATACTCACCTGTTGAGCCAGCGAGAAAGGCGTGTATTGACCTTGCTTCAAGACCTCGACCAAACGAGCGCCGCGGTTAAGCTGGTCCAGCGTCGCCTTGTCCATATCAGACCCGAATTGGGTGAAAGCGGCCAGCTCACGGTACTGGGCCAGATCCAGACGAAGCTTTCCCGCTACCTTTTTCATCGCCTTGGTTTGCGCATTACCGCCGACACGCGAGACCGAAAGACCCACGTTGATGGCGGGACGTACACCCTGGTAAAAAAGATCAGTCTCAAGGTATATCTGCCCGTCAGTGATCGAGATGACGTTGGTCGGAATATACCCTGATACGTCGCCGGCCTGTGTTTCAATAATAGGGATCGCTGTCAGGATTCCGCCGCCAAGATCATCTCTGAGTTTGGCCGCTCTTTCCAAAAGCCGAGAGTGCAGATAGAACACGTCTCCCGGAAACGCCTCGCGTCCGGGAGGACGACGCAACAAAAGCGAGAGCTCGCGATAGGCGGAGGCATGTTTGGTCAAATCATCATAGATAACCAGCGCATGCATGCCATTATAGAGATAATATTCGCCGATTGCCGCGCCGGTATAAGGGCTCAGGTACTGCAAAGCCGCGGGGGCATCCGCTGAAGCGTTCACAATGGTGGTATATTGCATCGCGCCGAACTCCTCAAGCTTTTGGACGACAGAAAGCACGCTTGAAGCTTTTTGGCCGGTCGCGACATAGATACAGTGAACATCCTTGCCCTTTTGGTTAATGATCGTATCGATTGCCACGGCAGTCTTACCGGTCTGGCGGTCGCCGATGATCAGCTCACGCTGGCCGCGGCCGATAGGAATCATGCCGTCGATGGCCTTGATGCCCGTTTGTATAGGCTCTTTGACAGACTGACGGACCAACACACCGGGAGCTTTTATCTCAATCGACCGGCTCTCAGAAGAAACGATCGGCCCCTTGCCGTCTAGCGGACGGCCAAGAGCGTCAACCACACGGCCTAATAGAGCCTTGCCTACCAGAGTGCTGGCGATCTTTCCGGTGCGTTTGACGGTGTCTCCTTCTTTGATCCCTTTGCCTTCGCCGCACAGCACGGAGCCGACATTGGACTCCTCGAGGTTCAACGCAATTCCAAGCTCGCCTCCGGGGAATTCCAAAAGCTCGCCGGCCATGCAGTCATCCAAACCGTAAATGCGCGCGATTCCATCGCCGACAGAAAGGATCACACCGGTAGACTCCATCTTGATCCCCACCTGAAAATCCTTGATCTCCTGTTTGAGAATACTGGTAATCTCTTCGGGCCGAAGCGCCATGCCTGACTCCTTACTTTTTATTGCCGATTATTTTTCTATACGCCTGAAATCTTTATCAATTCGTTCTTCATGTAGTCGATTTGGTGCCTGACCGAGCCGTTGATGATCCTGTTCTTGATCTTGACCACAACTCCTCCGATCAAAGAAGCGTCGACTTCCTTCTTCACCACTATCTTATAGCCGGATATCTCTTCGAGACGTTTGACAATAGCCGCTTCCTGAACCACGGCCAGCGGAGCCGCCGAACATATCTGGGCGACCGCCTGGCCTTGAGCCTCATCCGAGATGCGCTTGAAATTCAAGGCGATCTCATCGATCAACGAAAACCGGTCCTTTTCGAAAAGGACCGTTAAAAAATCCAGCAACAGCCCCGAAACAGCGCCGGAGCGAGGATAGATTTTTTCCAGGAAAACTCGTTTTTGCTCGATCTTCAAAAAGGGACTGCTGAACAACCGCTTAAACCCGGAGTTGCTTTCCAGAGCGGCACAAAAATTTTCAAGCTCCTCCCCGATCTCCTTGTCCCTGCCCATCGTACTGGCTATCTCAAAAACCGCACGGGCATAACGCTCGCCGGCCAACAGGTCCTTGATCATCGTCAGACTTTCTGCAAATCTTTCAAGAACTGATCTACCAGCTTCTCGTGTTCTTTGGCATCCAGCTTCTCGTGGATAACCTTCTCGGTGATCATCGCCGAGAGCTCGACAAGTTCTATGCGAAACGTCTGACGCGCTTTGGCGATATCCTGAGCGATCTCGGCCTGAGCCCGCTCAATCACCTTCTGCGCATCCGCGTGAGCCTTCTCCTGAATATCCCGCGCCAGTAAATTGCCGGCGTTAGCCGCTTCCTGGATCTTTTCGCGCGCTTCCTGCTCGATATTATTCAGGCGGGACCGATACTCTTTTTCGAGATCGTCCAGGCTTTTTTTCCGGTCTTCGATCGCCTGAAATTCGGCAGCTATCTTCTCCCGGCGCAGATCAATCATGCCCAGAAGATTTTTCCAAGCAAGCTTTTTCAGCACAAAAAATACGATCCCAAAACCGATTATTTGTACCAGAATCTCTTTGAATATGTTCATGTTTTCCATAAATACCCCGCTTTTTTTATTCTCTTCCCTTTAAGCAAACAGAGAAATAAAAAAATTAGGCGATCTTGCCCGAGAGCAAGAGAACGACGATCAATACATACAGCGTCAACGCTTCGATGAGCGCACAGCCGGCCATCATGTTGACAAGCACTTTGCCCGAAGCTTCCGGTTGACGTGCCGTGGCTTCCATG
>CAZAPB010000102.1:0-5562 GCA_964486835.1 uncultured Planctomycetia bacterium | reverse complement strand
TGGGACAGACTTTTCCCGTAAAAATTGTGAAGGTTAATCCGAGCCGCAAGAACATCATTGTTTCGCGCAAGGATCTTTTGGAGAAAGAGAAGCAGGAATCCAAGGCCAAGATCCTCGAGGAGCTTGAAGTGGGTTCTATGCGTAAGGGCGTGGTTAAGAACATCACCGACTTTGGTGTGTTTATTAACCTCGGCGGCATTGATGGTCTTTTGCATATCACCGATATGAGCTGGGGACGCATCAGTCATCCCTCAGAGCTGGTTAAGGTGGGCGATAAGATTGATGTCAAGATACTCTCATTCGACAAGGAGAGTATGAAGGTGTCGTTGGGCCTGAAGCAAAAAGAAGCCAATCCCTGGACTGGTGTGGATCAGAAGTATCCCATCGGTTCCAAGGTTAAGGGCAAAGTTGTTAATGTTGTTCCTTACGGAGTGTTCGTTGAGCTTGAGCGCGGCATCGAAGGGCTCGTGCACGTTTCTGAGATCTCCTGGTCCAAGCGCATTACCAATCCCGCTGAAGTCTTCAAGGTTGGCGATTCGGTGGATGTGATGGTTCTCAATCTCGACAAAGAGCATGAGAAAATATCGCTGGGAATCAAGCAGACCGAATCTAATCCTTGGGTAGGCGTTGAAGAGCGCTATCCCGTGCGCAAGACTGTCAAAGGTATTGTGCGCAACCTGACCGAGTTCGGTGCGTTCGTTGAACTCGAAGAGGGAATTGACGGCCTTATCCATGTTTCCGATATGTCCTGGACCAAGAAAGTTGGCCATCCTAAGGATGTGCTTAAAAAAGGTCAGGAAGTTGAAGCGATGGTGCTAATGGTCGACCAGGTCAATCGCAAGCTCTCGCTGGGCTTAAAACAGCTCACACAGGACCCCTGGGATGAGGTGGCGGCTAAGCTCTCCACCAACTCCATGGTAATGGGCTCCGTGACCAAGGTCGCTAGTTTCGGCGTGTTTGTCGAAATTGAAAAGGACGTCGAGGGCCTTCTTCATATCTCGGAGACAGACCTGGCAACTCCTCAACTTTTGGAGACTGCATTCCCGGTCGGCAAAAAAGTTGAAGCCAAGATACTGAAGATTGATATTCCTGCGCGTAAGATAGCGCTTTCCACTAAGGGTATCGCTCAGTAATTTGATCGGACCAGATCCCGTGTATGCTTACGGAATCCGGGGTTTGGTCCGGTGAGCTCACTTGATCTTAAAGCCCAAGTAGATCTCCTCTGTCAAAACACGGTAGACGTGATTGACAGAGGAGATCTTTTTTCTCTTCTGGAATCCTCAAAAAAAGAAGACAGGCCGCTAAGGGTCAAAGCGGGTTTTGATCCGAGTTCACCTGATATTCATCTTGGACATACCGTCTTATTAAGGAAACTGCGCCAGTTCCAGGATCTGGGCCATAAGGTAATTTTTATTGTGGGTGATGCGACAGCGACCATTGGAGACCCTACCGGACAATCTAAAACGCGCCCTGTTTTAACTCGTGAACAAGTTGAGATCAACGCAAAGACTTACCAAGACCAGGCTTTTAAAATTCTTGATAAAGATTCGAAGAAGATTGAAGTGGTGCGGAACAGCTCCTGGCTCGACGCCCCCGATATGCTTAAAATTCTTCTTGGGATCACAGGCCGGGTTACCGTTGACCAACTGTTGGTGCGAGACGATTTTGATAAACGCAGAAAAGCCAATCGCCCTATCGCTCTTCAAGAATTACTTTATCCCATCATGCAAGGCTATGATTCCGTCGCGGTAAAAGCGGATGTGGAATTAGGCGGAACCGATCAAAAGTTTAATTTATTGATGGGAAGAGAGCTCCAGCGTGATTTTAAACAAAAGCCCCAAATTGTGATGACTTTGCCGTTGCTCGTGGGTCTCGATGGAGTAAACAAGATGTCGAAGTCGTTGGGAAATTACATTGCCGTGAATGATTCTCCCAAGGATGTCTTTGGAAAAGCCATGTCGATCCCCGACTCTCTTATGGCTAACTATTTCGACCTATTGACAGACGAGTCCGGAGCCCAGATTCAAAAAGGAATTGCTTCCGGGCAGATTCATCCGCGCGACGCGAAGGTTCATTTGTCAAAACTCCTCACTGCATTTTTACACGGTAAAGAGGCAGGTGAGATGGAAGCCGCTGAATTTAAGCGTGTTTTCTCCAATAAGGAAAACCCGGAGAATCCTGAAGAACTAAATATAGCGGAAAAAGAGATCTGGATCGTGGATCTCTTGAAGCGTGCCGGTGCTGTCTCAAGCACCTCTCAGGCGAGACGGCTTATTGAACAAGGGGCCGTGTCGGTTGATGGGCAAAGGATAGCGGATTTCAATCTCAAGCTGATTGCCGGTAAGGGTAGTTTTGTGAAAGCGGGGAAGAAAAAATTTATCAAATTGCTTTAATATTTTGATTAGAGTTCTTTAGATCGCCCACCGAATGATTTTCCCAAGTATACGTAAGTGTTCAATCTATCTATAGATTAAATGATATTGTTAATCGTATCTAATATTAAGATATATTAAGCAATTCTATTGAATTATTATGCATGTTCATGTATTATTTGTGTAGTGATAGTTATTGTAAGTTGTTTAATGCTAAATAAAAGACGATCGATAGAGGAACTAAAATGAAAATTAAAAAAGGTTGCATCAAACTAGCAACAATCCTGCTGATGGCTTTTTTTGCGGCTACTCCCGTGTTTGCGGTGGGCCTGAATCAGGGCTCCGTGAAAAGTATAACGGGTGAGGCGATGTATAAAAAGGCGGGTAGCAGTGACTGGCAGCAGCTTGATATTAGCAGCGTCCTCTCTGAGGGTGACACGGTCAAGACCAAGGTTGGTTCTGAGGTTGTGATGGAGCTTAAGGGAGCCGAGAAGACGGCAGAGATAGTGGTTCGCGAATCAAGCGAATTCTCTTTCAAGACCTTCCAACATGATCAGGACACCAAGACCGATGAGACCCTTCTGGATATATCTATGGGGGCTGTTCTGGTGAAGGCTGAGAAGCTGGTTGGCACGTCGAAGTTTGAGGTCAAAACGCCCACATCTATAGTGGGTATTCGCGGTACTACCTTTGAAGTGAAGGTAGCTTAAAGATAGAAGCGGATATCATAAAATCTGAAGTTTTAGCAAAGGGCAGTCATGGGGACTGCCCTTGATTGTTGTTGTGGCGGCGAGCTTATGATATTTTCTTTTCCCAAAGCAAAGTTGGATTTCTTCGCGTGGGCAGCGATGGATCGTGTGCGTGTTCTTATCGTCATCTTTGTCCTCGCGCTAGTTGTTGCTCTTTATCAATATCAGGTATTTCGACGATTTGAATTCGTGACTTATGACTACCGCTGTATGTTGCGAGTCGCTAAGCCTACCGACCCTAACATTGTGGTCATCGAGATATCGGAGGATAGCGTGACCAAGATCGGCCGGTGGCCCTGGGAACGTGATTGGCACGCTTCTCTTATCAAAGCGCTCACCGACCTGGGTGCGCGTGCCATTATTTTTGATGTTATCTTTAGTGAGCCCAGCGACAACGAAAAGGATAAACTTTTAGCGGATTCCATCAGGCATTCAAATCGTGTTTACCTGGCGCAAGTGGTTGAGGATATGCCGGGACAGAACAAGAAATCTCTGTTGGCATCGATGCCGCAGTTTGCTGACGTTAGTAAGGGAGGCGGGCATATCAATTTGCGCCCTGATATTGACGGTGTTATGCGCCGCATTCCGCTGGTCCTCAACGTGAACGGCTCGCTCATACCTCAGCTTTCTTTGAGGGTTATGTTAGACCTGTGGGGCACTGATTTGCGCGAGGTAATATTTCTGAAACGATCAGCGATGATACCTACGCGCCACGGTTATGTGAATGTGCCCTTGGATGACAATGGTAATATGTTGTTAAACTGGATGGGGCGCTGGCATGAAACCTTTAAGCATTACTCATACATCGATGTGCTTGGTTCCTACGCGAGACAACAGAACGGAAAAAAATCTCTTATTGATCTAAGTGCGTTCAAGGGAAAAATATGTTACATCGGCACCTCCGCATTGGGTCTTTTCGACATCCGCCCTACACCGTTAGAGCCTTTGTATCCGGCCGTGGGTGTCAATTTGACAGCATTGGACAATCTCATGCAGAACCGGTTTGTGCGGGAGATCACATTTATGCAGAATGTTCTTATTATGATATTTCTGACTTTCTGCTTGTATTTCATCTCCAAAGCAAAAAACTATGTCCGCACGGCTCTTCTGACGATTTTTCTGGCGATATCATACCTGACGGTAGCCATTTTTGTTTTTGATCTATTTGGCTTGTGGATCAATATTGTTTATCCGATTTTTCTTATATTTGGCACCTATTATTTTATTACTCTGTACAACCAGCTGGCCATAGCCATTGAACGAACCAAGCTTCTCAAGATGGCCACTCGCGACGCGCTTACAGGTCTTTATAATATCGGACAATTCAAGTTGCTATTAAGGGCTGAGCTTGCGACGCTGGCCATTCGCCACAATGATCGCGCGATGAGCATTCTTATGAGCGACGCGGACAATTTCAAAAAGACCAATGATGCATATGGGCACGTTGCCGGAGATCAGGTATTGCGCGAACTTGGTAGTATTATTAGATCCAGTTGTCGCGCTCTTGATGTGGCTGCTCGATACGGAGGTGAAGAGTTTATCGTAATGCTTCCAGGCGCCAATGAGCAGGAAGCGTCTAAGGTGGCGAGTAAAATACGCATAGCACTCAGCCAGAAAATTTTTCATCACGAGAAGGGCGATTTCTCAACGACCATCAGCATCGGAGTGACGCAGGCCAAAGCGGGTGAACATGATATTGAGGCTTTGGTAATGCGCGCGGACAAAGCTCTCTATGAAGCCAAACACACCGGAAAAAATAAAGTAGTTATCTATGAGAATAGCATGGCCGGAAAATAGCTTGAAAATAGCTGTTGACATAATCATCCTCTCAATGTATATTCTCAACACTTTGCAGGAATACTCTTTAAGCCTTGGGCGTTGCCCAAAAAAGAGCATTGACTGTTGGACAATAAAAAGATTATAATAATATATATGTGATACAAAAAAGTATCACTCGAGTTTTTTTTGTCTCTTTTTTATCGTTCTTTCAAAATTGAATAGCTAGTATCAAAAGTGCGGAATTTCCGTATTTTTTTTTGAGCATACGTGGAATCCAGATAATTTGGTCAGCTCAAACAATTGCTGAGGCTTTCGGGTCTCAGCGACAATTATGAATATAATTGGAGAGTTTGATTCTGGCTCAGAACGAACGCTGGCGGCGTGGTTCAGGCATGCAAGTCGTACGATCTCGCAAGAGATAGTGGCAGAAGGGTTAGTAACACGTGGGTAACCTGCCCTTAAGACGGGGATAACATCTCGAAAGAGATGCTAATACCCGATGATATTACTTGGTCGCATGATCGAGTAATCAAAGCTAGCTCGCAAGAGCTTGCACTCAAGGAGGGGCCCGCGGCCTATCAGCTAGTTGGTGAGGTAATGGCTCACCAAGGCTTTTGACGGGTAGCTGGTCTGAGAGGACGATCAGCAACATTGGGACTGAG
>CAZAPB010000101.1:916-5582 GCA_964486835.1 uncultured Planctomycetia bacterium | reverse complement strand
CTTCCAATCGCGGCCCATTCCTGCCGGCTCAAGTCACGGCCGATTCCATAGCTGGACAACTGCTCATGCTTCCAGCGCCGGATTTTCTCGGAGGAGGAACCGGCAAGCACCTCCACCACATGGGTCAACCCCACACTAAACCCGCTCTTCTCGCGAATACGGCAGACGCAGGATAAGAATTTATTCGCAGACACCGTTCCGTCAAAAGTTCCCCGCGGCCAGAGACAATTATCACAAGCACCACAACCCGTCTGACTGGATACCTCCCCAAAATAACTCAATAGATCTGCGCGGCGGCAGGAGGAATTCTCGGCATAATGGACAATCTGACGCAGTTGATGGCGCGCGATCTCTTTTTCCTTTTCCCCAGACTTTTCCTCAATGAACTGCGCATATTTGACAGTATCGCCCGCCCCGAAAAGCAGAAGACAATCCGCCGGCAGACCATCGCGACCGGCCCGGCCTGTCTCCTGATAGTAGCCCTCAATATTCTTCGGCAGATCATAATGGAGCACAAAGCGCACATTGGGTTTGTTGATCCCCATGCCAAACGCCACCGTCGCGCACATTAGGCGGATTTCATCCCTTAAAAAAAGATTCTGATGATCTTCCCTCTGCCGGGAAGTCAGCCCAGCGTGGTAGGGTTTGGCGGTTACTCCCTGAGCGCTCAACCGCTCGGCCAGAGTTTCGGCGGACTTGCGGCTCTGACAATAAATAATCCCACTCTCAGAAGGACGGCTTTTTACATAATCACGCACCTGTTCGTAAGCTTTATTCTTGATCAAAACTCGGTACATTAAATTGGGGCGGTTGAAGCTGGCCACATACACCGCTGGATTTTTGAGACGAAGCTGACGCACGATGTCCTCGCGCACGCGTTGGGTCGCAGTCGCGGTTAGCGCCAGCAGCGGCACCCGCGGAAAAATATCGCGTAGCTGGGCCAGCCGACGGTACTCAGGCCGAAAATCATGCCCCCATTCACTAATGCAATGCGCCTCATCAACGGCGATCAGGCCCACATCCCACCGGCGCAGGCTTTCTAAAAAACCAGATAGCATGAGCCTTTCCGGCGCCACATACAAAATACGAAATTCACCGCGATCCAGCTTCTCCAGCCGAACACGTGCCTCAACAACGTCCAGCGATGAATTCAAAAAAGTGGCGGCGACTCCGCTGACATCCATTGAGTCAACCTGATCCTTCATCAGCGAAATGAGCGGCGACACCACCACCGTCAGTCCCGGCCGTACAAGCGCGGGCAGTTGGTAACAGAGTGATTTTCCACCGCCGGTAGGCAGTAGCGCAAACACATCGCGGCCGGCCAAAGAATCTTCAATGATCTCCCGTTGGAGAGGTCTGAAGGAATCGAAGCCAAAGGTCTTTTGAAGAACATCCGATAATTCGATGGAAACTGGTCTCATGATGGCAATCCCCCCCCCTTATTTAACCTGACGACTGAGGGGCCTTTTTTCGTGCGTGAAATTTCTGGAATTTAGATTTTTTTTTACAAAACTCAGGAAGACTTGAGAAGTTCCTTGATCTTTTCGAGCAATACCTTCATTTTAATGGGCTTGGCCATCAAGAAATCGCATTTCTCGATGGCTTTGTCCGCTTCGGAATCCACGGTCAAAAGCCCACTGAACATAATAATCGGGATATGCTTTAGTTTTTGGTCTTCTTTGACCTTGTTGCAGACCACCCATCCATCAACCTTGGGCATCTGGATATCCGTCAAGATCAGATCAGGCGCCTTGTCGTATATCATTTGAAGCCCTATTTCTCCGTCCACGGCTATTAGGACCTGATAACCGGCGCCTTTCAAAAATTGGGACATCATCGACAGCATTTCCGGTTCATCATCCAACACTAGTATCTTATTATATTGATCCAAAATGTCCTCCGTGACCTTCTCTATTTTACTTTATCTGCAACCGATTGCGCCAAGACTATATTCCTCGCGGGCGCGCTCTCAACCAGCGGATGAACCAGCGCGGAGTTCTCTATCAGACTGCCATAATGCAAAACCACACAAGAGCGGCTATCCGATTCCTCACATGCTCTCCACTGCCGGGAGAACTCATCGGGTTGCTGGCGAAGCTTATAAGCGCCGACGGCGATATTGACGTTTTCAAGTGTGCCTGCTTGTTTACGGGCATCACGCAGTTGATATTCAAATGTCGCCAGATCAGGGGGATAACACATCAGCGTCACAAAATCTACAAGACCCGTGCGAACCCACTGACGCCAATCTTGAAAAGACTCAAACGAAGCGCGCGAATAAGGCACCAGTCCCGTCGTGGACACTTGAATACCCGGTCGCATGATACGCGCCCTTTTTGCCAACTCACGAACAAGCGCCGTCACCTGGTCATATTTCCATTTCTTCCATGCCGGGCTGTCCTCGCTAAAATCACGGATACCGGTCTTGCTCCTAAAGCGATTCAAATTCATCGTGGTATGACCATACGCGGGATTCACATCGGGATAGCGAATATAATCCAACTGCAAACCATCCAGACGCGGATAAGCCCGTAAAAGTTCTCCCGTAATAACCGATAGCTCCTGACGCACCCGCAGATCTCCGGGCTCAAGAAAATACTGATTATCAATCTTGTAGTCCTCCAGGGTCTTTTTTTCCTGACGGTTGCGCGTCAGTATCCCTGCTCCGTATTTTTTCAAAATGAGGGCTTCGGTATTTGCGCTCAGACTCAGAAGATTCATCCACGCGTGTACCTTGATGCCCGACGCGTGACCTTTTTCGATCAAAAGAGCCAGCGGGTCCCGGCCAACTTGCCTGACGCATTCCCGGTAAGGCGAAGCATCCGCCAACTTTGAATCAAACCATGACTTGTTAGCGCGGTAAACCTGGATATAAAGCGTATCGATCTGAGCCTTTTTCGCAAATTCTATCAATTCCTCAATACGCGCTCTGCTGGAAAGCACCGAAGGCTCCTGGATCACCGATACAAAAAGCCCGCGCGCAGGCAATTCACGGGCAGAAACATCTATCGGTGATAGAGCTAGTGTAAAAAATAAAAGCGCGAGAACCGTCTGTTTAAAAAATTTCATCACATGAACCCGCACGCTCAGAGCCAAAGATCCTTAGTGACTGACCAGTTCGATCATCTCAGCTTCGCGAAGGTCCGACATGAGCCATATCTTCAGACGATCATTTCTCTTGTAGTCATTGATCATTCCCTGCTTGACGATCACACGGTAGTCACGCAGGCCAATATTGTTCTTGAGCTCATTCAACACCAAAATCGTATTCTTGGTATAGTCTATGCGAGTGATGCGGCCCTCAAGGTCAGCTTCCTGGGCCCAAGCCAATGATGCCGAAAATAAGATACCTGCCAAAAAAAGAATGTATTTTTTCATAAGATCTTTTCTCCTGTATATCGGATTTCAATGATGTCCTCTATGCGTTAGATTTTACCACTTCAGGGCTTCAGCATGAAGTACTTATGGACGATAAGGTCCCTTGTTTTCTCACACTTTTACATTCCAGAGAGGAATTTTCAAGTGCTGGCGAAAATTCTCTCCCTTGAGCGGGCTGGTCTTTCTCGGCGAAAGATCCCCTCGCTGTCCCAGGTGCTGACGAAACTGCCTCAATAGATCGCTTGAAGCCAGATGCAGTGTATGCTTACCGAACATCGACGACACCTCATCGATGGTCTTGGATATCTGCTTCATCGCTTTGACCCTAACCGGATCCTCAAATAGGTCTCTTTGCATTTCCACCCCTCCTTCCAGATCGCTAAACCACACTCCCGTTGCCCTGTATTTGGTGTGCGCAACAAACACACGTTCAAAAAGCTGTCCGACAACCTTGACCCCTTCCAACGGCGAATCAGTATGCCGTTCAAGCTCGGCATAAAGACCTTGGCCGCGATGATCGCTGTCCTTGAGATAAATACCGATACCTTTAACGCGCAGATAATGCCGCCGCAGTTTGATGAACGCCGATTCCATATTGCGCACCAACTGCGCCCGGACAAAATCACGGTCATCCGATGGCGGCGTAAAAGTCTTGGTCTTGCTCAGAGACGCCTGCCCTTCTTTTTTCTCTTTGATCACCGGATAAATCGCCTTTCCGTTCAATTCATTCCACAGTTCAGAGCCGATCTTTCCCAGCAGTTTTCTGGCAAAAATCTCAGGCCGCTGAATGTATTGCAAAACAGTATGAACACCATGCTTAGCCAAAAGTGCCGTACTGGCGGGTCCAAAACCGCAAACCTTCTCGATCGGAACATTTTTCATGTGTTCATGCAGTTGATATCCTTTGACGCAGACAAACCCAGAAGGCTTGTTTTCTTTGGAACATATCTTGGCCACCGATTTGGTCAAGCTCAACCCAACCGAGACGGTAATACCCAGCTCCCGCTCCATCGTATCTTTGATCTCCAACGCAATAGATTCATAAGAGCCATGGTAAACACGCCGCAAACCCGTAATATCGGCAAACGCTTCATCGATAGAGTACTCCTCGACATCCGGAGTAAAGCGCCTCAGGATGCCGTAGAAACGCTGTGATACCAGACTGTACGTCTCATAATCGCAGGGCAAAAATACCGCGTCCGGGCAGATTTTTTTTATCTCGGAAAGACGCATCGCGCGCACAACACCGCGACGCTTGGCCTCATAGCTAAAAGCCGCGGCGATGCCC
>CAZAPB010000101.1:0-906 GCA_964486835.1 uncultured Planctomycetia bacterium | reverse complement strand
CGCATACTTAGGTGATAATTTCGAGAAACAAAATCACACGGCCGATGTCGACAATGACAGGCTTTCCCTTGAGCGAAGGGTCCAGTGATTGCTCAACACTGGCAAAAAACGCATCGCAATCAATATGAAGAATGGCTTTTGGGAGAGACTCAAGATTGAGGGGCATTATTTATACTTGCGGATAACGCCGGTGACCACACCGGCCACCACAAGCTCTCTTTGAGGAACAATAGGAGGATATTTCTTATTGGCGGCAATAAGAACCGCCTGGGTTCCGCGCTTCTGATAATATTTCATCGTCCACTCTCCGTCCACCTGCGCGATCACAATGTCCTGATCCTTGGGAGTCCGGCCACGCTCAACAATGACAAGATCCCCTTCGCAGATACCGGCGTCGATCATCGAGTCGCCGGTGACTTTGATCAGATAGCTTTGATCGGGATGTTGGATCAGGTAGGCGTCGAGATTTAAAACATCAACAAGCTCTTCTTCGGCCGGACTGGGCCAGCCCGCCTGCACCGTGCCCAAAAGACGGGTGCCGCAAAGAGAATCCAGAAGGATCCTTCCATGGCTATCTTTTTGAATCAGGCCTTTTTGGACAAGCTTTTCAACCAGCTCATAAGCCGCGTTCTTAGACTTGTAGCCGCAAACCTCCGCGACCTCCGCGAAACTCGGCGGCCTTTTATGCTCCCGGTAAAACTCACGGAGCTTTTTGACCACCTCTCCAAACTGTATCGGCTTTGCCATCGTATCCTCGTGTAAAGAGGATACTGAACAATCGTTCAGCTGTCAATTAGTTTGATAAAAAACGTAATAGTTTAGCCCCCTGCCCCACGATTCAGAATAAAAGCTCTCTGCTCTTTATGTGCTGCGTCGCTTGCGGGTATTCTCCCTCGCCCCTCCGCC
>CAZAPB010000100.1:0-5612 GCA_964486835.1 uncultured Planctomycetia bacterium | reverse complement strand
GATGGCAGTTGCGTGGTTGCAAGGATCTTTCGGGCCGCGGCCTGACTTGTCTTCGCCAGCTCTGGCAATGGAGAGAGTCCGAGGCTTCGCGGCTTGACCGGCCGAGTTTTAAGGTATTGAATACTGATTATCTTTTGATGATGACACGCTGGGCTGAGCAGAATCCAGGGCAGGATATCACGGAGTGGAAAGAAGCCCCCAGACACCTTCACAGACTTTACCGCGACCAGATCAATGTGGTTCTCCGGGAGGCCGAGACGATGGAGGATACCTCGTATTCAACACCCGATCGCACAGGCAAAGCGCGTCGACTGCGCAGTTCAGAGGAGGACAAATTCGGGCGGCTTAAGGAGGAGAGACTGCGTCTGGCCCAGATTCTTAAGGTTCAACCGAGTGTATTGGCGACTAATTCCATTCTTGAGGAGATAATTCGCCGGATGCCAAAAGACATGGAAGAGATGAGCGCGGTTGAGGGGATCATGCCGTGGCAGGCCGAGGCGCTTGCGCCCTCATTTTTGAAGATACTGCACCCCAAAGGGTCTGTTATACTAAAAACTCATGACTGATCTAAACCTCAAGCATATCGCTCGGCTGGCGAGGCTTCATTTCAAAGACCAGGAACTCAAGGTGTACGAGTCTCAGGTGGAAGGAATTTTGAAGTTTATCGATGAGCTCAAGCAGGTGAACGTCGAAGGCGTTGAGCCGACCAGTCATCCGATGGCGATCAAGAATGTTTTTCGTGAGGATGAAATCAAACCGTCTCTTGCCATCGAAGAAATTCTCAAGCATTCCCCCAAGTCCCGCGGCCGTTTTTTTGAGGTCCCCAAGATCATCGAGGAAAAATAGTCCTGTGAATTTCGCCGAAAAGACAGCACACGCTCTTTCTGATCTCTATCAAAAGAACGTCTGCGACCAAAAAGAGGTTCTTGATTCCATTTCCTCTGCCATCAAGGCCAAAGACGGAGACAGCCGAAAGATCAACGCTTACATTGGGCCGGAAAATGCCAAGCCCCGCCACGGCAAAACTGATAAGAGCTTAAAACTCTCGGGCATTCCCATCGCCGTCAAAGACAATATTTGTGTTGAAGGCGAAGAGATTACCTGCGGTTCAAAAATATTGAAGGGTTTTATCTCGCCTTACAACGCGACTGTGATTGAGCGGTTACTGGACGCAGGAGCGGTCATTTACGGACGCACCAATATGGACGAGTTCGCCTTTGGTTCGAGCTGTGAGACCTCAGCCTATGGTCCGACGCGAAATCCTCGTGATCCGCAGTGTGTGCCGGGGGGTTCCAGCGGCGGCTCTGCGGCGTGTGTGGCTGATCATACGGCGGTTGCGTCTTTAGGCTCGGATACCGGCGGTTCTATCCGTCAACCCGCTTCTTTCTGCGGCATCGTAGGCATAAAGCCGACGTACGGCCGTGTATCGCGTTATGGACTTGTTGCTTTTGCCTCAAGCCTGGACCAGATCGGTCCTTTGACCAAGGATGTCAGGGACTCCGCGCTGATCCTGCGCGCGATCGCCGGATACGACCCTAAGGATTCGACTTCCGCGGATTTGCCGGTGCCGGATTATGTGGCAGAACTGGGCAAAAGCGTCAAAGGTCTTAAGATAGGAATTCCCAAAGAATATGTGGATACGCTTGAGGATCAGGACCTGAAAAAGAAACTGATCGAAGAACCCAAAAAAATCTTTGAGGGTCTTGGCGCTACCGTAGAGATCGTGAGTCTGCCGTATACTCGCTATGCCGTCAGTGTTTACTACATCGTGGCGCCTTCTGAGGCCAGCTCGAATCTGGCGCGTTTTGACGGGGTTCGCTATGGTTTTCGCGATCCGTCCGCGGCCAATCTGCTTGAGCTTTATGAACAATCTCGTGGGGAGGGTTTTGGAGCCGAGGCCAAACGCAGAATTATCCTGGGGACTTACAGTCTTTCCAGCGGCTATTATGACGCTTATTATCTCAAGGCAATGAAGGTCCGTACCAAGATCAAGCAAGACTTTGATGATGTTTTCAAAAAAGTTGATGTGCTGATGACGCCGACCTCGCCGGGAGCGGCTTTTAAACTTGGCGAAAAATCCTCCAATCCGCTGGAGATGTACCTTTCTGATATCTATACGATATCCGCGAATTTGGCCGGTGTTCCCGCGATCTCTGTTCCCGGCGGACTTGCCGCGGGGACGGGTCTGCCGCTGGGACTTCAATTCATCGGCAAGCCATTTGACGAATCGACTCTTTACCGGACAGCCTATGCGTTTGAACAGGCGACTGATTTTCATCTCAAACTAGGCAACGTCCGATGAGCGGGTCCTATATCGTCACGATCGGGCTTGAGACGCATGTTCAGCTTAAATCGCGCACGAAGATCTTTTGCGGTTGTGCCGTTGAATTCGGCAGTCAGCCCAATAAGAATGTGTGCCCGGTGTGTCTGGGCTTGCCCGGATCATTACCCGTACTCAACCGCAGGGTTTTCGCCCTGGGTCTGCGCGCGGTATTGGCTCTGGGAGGCAGTGTCTCCTCGACGGTCAAGTTTGACCGCAAGAATTATTTTTATCCGGATCTTCCAAAAGGTTATCAGATTTCTCAGTATGACCACCCGCTGGGTTGGGGAGGCACTGTCGAGATTGACACGCCTGGTGGCCCCAAGAAAGTGCTGCTCAACCGTTTGCATTTGGAAGAAGACGCGGGAAAGCTTATTCACGACCTCTCGTTTTCTGAGAGTCATGTCGACTTGAATCGTGCGGGCACGCCGCTGGCTGAGATTGTCACCGAACCGTGTTTGGATAACTCGGACGAGGCTTATGAGTATTTGGTAAATCTTAAGGCGATTCTTAAAACAGCCGGAGTTTCCGACTGTGACATGGAGAAAGGACATTTGCGATGCGACGCTAACGTGTCCATTCGAAAGAATGCGGAGGATCCACTTGGCAAGCGGGTGGAAATTAAAAACCTCAACTCATTCAAAGCTGTCAAGTCCGCCATTGAACATGAGATTCAGAGGCAGGCCGTCGTGCTGGAACGCGGTGAGACGGTTGCGCAGGAAACCCGTTTGTGGGATGACGCCCGGCAGAAAACCTCGCCGATGCGTTCCAAGGAAGAGGCACATGATTACCGTTATTTTCCCGAGCCCGACCTGGCGCCCTTTCATTTAGAACATGCCGAGATTGATGCCGAAAGAAAGTCTTTGCCGGAACTTCCGAGGCAAAAAAAGGAGAGATTCATCGCCGAGTATGGGTTGTCCGCGTATGATGCTAAGCTTCTGACCGAGGACGCAGATTTTGCCTCTTTTTTTGTAGATACACTTGAGAAATGCAGTGGCAAAAACCATAAGGACATCGTCAATTGGATGAATGGGGTCGTGCGTGCGTATTTGAGTGCCAATAATCTGGAGCTTGCCGCCACTAAACTGACGCCGGCGCTGTTAGCCAAAACCCTGGGCTTGGTACAGAGTGGCCAGATGAGTTTGCAGGCGGCCAAGGAAAAAGTGTTCAGTGAGGTTATCGAGAAGGGCTCTGATCCAGAGAGTGTAATGAAGGAAAAAGGACTTATTCAGGTCTCAGATACAGGCGCTCTTGACGGATGGATTGCCGAGGTTATTGTGGCTAATTCCAAAGTGGTGGAGGATTTTAGATCGGGCAAGGAGACTGCGGCGATGTTCTTGGTGGGGCAGGTCATGAAAAAAAGTCAGGGCAAAGCCAATCCCGGAATGGTCCAGGACCTGATCAGGAAAAAACTGAAAGAGTCATAAGCTCGGTGAAATATCTCAAGGCGGGTCTGGCTGTTCTATTTGTACTGCTGGTGAGTTTTTTTGTAGTCAAATCGTGCGTTTATCCCAAAAGATTCCCCGCCGGTGAGACGTCCGAGTTTAGGACCCCTTTCTTTTCTAAACCGGTTTCTTTTTCGCATCCCGCGTTGACTCCTCCTCCGGTGGAAACCGAGGCGGTAAAATATCCCGGTGTTCTAAAGACATCGCCTCAGGTGGCTATCATTCTTGACGATTGGGGAAAAAACTACAGGCTCTTGAAGAGTGCTATTGAGATAGGTCGCCCTGTGACGCTCGCAGTGATTCCGCATCTTTCTAAGAGCCGCCAAATTGCCAAGGAAGCGCATGAAAATGGACTTGGCGTGATGTTGCACCTGCCGATGGAGCCCAAGAATAAGGGTGAACCCATGGAGCCTCACACTATTATGACAACCATGACAGAGGGCGATATTCTGAATTATCTGGATGAAGCGATAGCCTCGGTCCCGTACTTGGAAGGCGTCAACAATCACATGGGTTCCTCAGCGACCTCCGATGCGCGGGTCATGAAGATAGTTTTCAAGCGCCTCAAGTTCAAAAATCTTTTTTTTATCGACAGCCGTGTGGCTTCAAGCTCCGTTTCTGAGAAGATCTCCAAGGAAGTGGGTATTCGATTCGCGACCCGCGATGTTTTTATTGATAATGAGAATCAGCTTGAGCCTATCAAAAAGCAGTTGGAAAAGGCCAAGCGTATTGCGTTGAGCCATGGCGAAGCGATCGTGATCGGCCATGATCGTAAATGGACGGTGCAGGCTATTAAAGAAATGGTTCCTGTTTTTGAAAAAGCGGGGGTGAAATTTGTGCTCGCTAAAGATATCGTTAAAAGCGAGACTTAATTTTTCACTAAAAAAGGAGATTTGTGGTGCCCAAAAAAAGCGATGCCAAATTTATTGATGAATTAGCCAGGGGACAGCGCGTGCATCTGATCTCCGTGGGAATTGTTTTTCTTGCGGCTTTTTTGTTCCTCGGATATTTGATGTTTCGGAGAGATTTTCTTTCGATGCAAAATCAATTCACCATGCAAAAAGAGATGATCAAGAATCTTTATATCGTTTCACCGGCAGAGCAAACTCTTAAGACCGTCATCATGACGCAAATGGACCAGGTAGAGGTCCTTTATGGTTATCTGCGGCAGGCTCTTGTCATGTTGGGAATATGTGCTTTTCTTTTAGGAGTTATTCTTTTCGAACACTACTACAAGTGCAAAAGACTGCTTGAGATCGTAAGCAAGTCCAAAGGCCCTGTCGGTCCGTGATCACTCTGGGCATTGAAACCTCCTGTGACGAAACCTCTTTTTCCCTGGTTGAGGACGGGAAGAAGGTTCTCTCCAACATCGTCGCTAGCAGTCTGGCCCAACACCGGCCGTATGGAGGAATCATTCCCGAAATTGCTTCGCGCTCTCATCTAGAAGTATCACTGCCCTGTCTGGAAATGGCCTTGAAAAAGGCTGGATTGAAACTGAAGGATATCGACTTGGTGGCGGTGACCCAAGGGCCCGGTTTGATGGGATCACTTTTAGTGGGCGTATCCGCCGCTAAGGCACTGTCACTGGCGCTCACCAGACCGCTGATAGGCGTGGACCATGTGATCGCCCATCTTTATGCCGCGTTTTTATCCGAGAAGGATCTTAAGTTCCCATTCCTGGGCTTGGTTGTCTCGGGTGGGCACACAATGCTGGTGGATATGAAAAGCGCCCGAAAATATCACATCCTCGGAAAAACGATGGATGATGCGGCGGGAGAGGCCTTCGACAAGGTTGCAAAATTGCTGGGTTTGGGGTATCCTGGGGGTCCAGAGATAGATCGGATTGC
>CAZAPB010000099.1:0-5633 GCA_964486835.1 uncultured Planctomycetia bacterium | reverse complement strand
TTGGAGCGAGACAAGAAGCGAGGAGGAGGTATAGTGTTAACTATGCCTACGATCGAGCGACGTCGTTACAGCCCAAAAGCGTCCGGCCCCGCAGGGGAAGCCCCTCTTTTGGCCAACTCCTGCGTTGCTTCTCCTTGGCATAGTCTACACTATGCCGCGTCGTCGCGCCTTGTATTTGGCCAAAATAGGGGCTTCCAAATTGATCATTTATTGTTTAACAGACCCTAAGCCGGTTTGATCGATGGATTCTAAAAAAATAATACCTTTCTTCTGGATATTTGTACTTTTCTTACTGCAGAACGCCGTGGGTTTATTTATCCCACAGCGGACTCCGGCCCTTCTTTTATTGGCAATTCTTTTTTATGCCCTTTCCGAGGGGCCCGTAGTCGGCGCTCTTTTGGGAATATTTGCCGGGGTGCTTCTTGAGATATTCGGACAGGGGAGAATGGGTTGCGAGATTCTGGTGCTTGCCTCGACGGGTTTTATTTTTGGAAAAGGAGGCTCAGCTTTTTTCAGGGAGAGTGTATTCTCCCAGTTTCTTTTTCCGGTATTAGCGTTCCATTTTATGGTTTTCTTGCGGCTGGCAATCTATCAGGTTTTTTCATCAGACCCTTTCGATCTGTCGCTTCTGGGCGCGGCCCTTTTGCCGTATGATGTGCTTATTATTTTTACTGCGGCCCCTGTTCTTTTCTTTTTTTTGAGAAAAGTCTCCGGGCAGAACTAATATGGCTTTCGCAAAAGCGGAGATCAAGACTGGAAGGCTTTCGCTTTTGGCCCTGCTCTTCTTTCTTATTGTGTTGGCCGATCTTTTTCTTTTGCAGGTGTTGAACGGCGGCTACTACCGTGGCTTGTCAGAAAAGAACCGTTTGCGGGTATTGTATCTTGAGCCTGCGCGCGGCAAGATCCTTGACCGTTTTGGTCGCGTGATGGCCCAAAGCCGCCTTTCTTACAATTGTTCGGTAATACTTCGCGAAACAAAAAATACCATCCATGAGACTGTTCAAGTGCTCAGTCCGGTTTTGATGGAAGAACCCGAGAAGCTTGAGCAGATGTATAAAAAAAGTAAACCCGGAGCGTTCGGTTCCGTTATCCTGGCCGAAGACATTGCTCCTTCTCAGGCGATGGCGATCGAAGAGATGCTCGATACACTTCCCGGAGTGCATATCGAGACCAGGCCTCAAAGAGAATATGTTTATGAATCTGCGGCGGCTCATCTTATTGGGTACATTGGCCCAATGACCGATGTTGAAAAAGAAGAACTGAACGACGAATCCTATCGTTCGACTGACTGGGTGGGCCGCGAAGGCATTGAGAGATACTATGAGGATTATTTGCATGGCCGCGGTGGAGGTATACAAATGGAGGTCAACAGCCGCGGACGTTTTTTAAGGACTTTGGGAATACGTGAACCCAAAGAGGGGCGTGACATCCGGCTGACCGTCGACGCTGAACTTCAAAAAATGGTGCACGGGCTTATTAGCGACAAGAAAGCCGCTGTTATGGTAATGGAGCTGGGAGAGGGCGGCATTCTGGCCATGAACAGCTCGCCTTCATACGACCCCAATCTATTTGCCTCCGTGCGCGGAAGAAAAGAAGTGGGGCCTCTGCTCAAGAATGAGCGTTCGCCGCTGTTTAACCGTGGTATAGCCGGAGAGTATCCTCCTGGTTCCATCTTCAAGATTGTGACGGCGATGGCGGCTCTTGAAAAAGGAAAGCTGAGGACCAGCTCCACGTTTCGTTGCCCCGGCTATCTTCTGATCGGGGGGAAACGCTTTGGTTGCTGGAGAGAGGGCGGGCATGGTGTTCAGGGTCTGACGGATGCGCTGGCTCACTCCTGTGATGTATTTTTTTATTTAGCGGGAATGGGCGTCGGAGGTGAATTGATAGTTTCTAAGGCTCTTGAGTTTGGGCTGGCCCAGAAAAGCGGCATTGACCTTCCGGGCGAAAGAAGCGGCCTGGTGCCATCTCGTGACTGGAAAAAAAGGAAGAAAAGCCAGGGATGGTTTGATGGTGATACGGCTAATCTGGCGATAGGCCAGGGCTATCTTCAAGTGACGCCGGTGCAGGCGCTGGTGATGGTCGCGGCTGCCGCCACCGGCGGAGACCGCCTGGTTCCGCATCTGATCGATCGGGTAGATGGATTCAAGGTTGCTGAACGGCATGGCTTGCGCATTCGGATGACTTCCGAGTATATTCAGGCAGTTAAGCAGGGTCTGGATGCCGTGATCAACACGGAGACAGGCACCGGTCAGTTGGCACGGATTTCCGGGGCACGCATAGCCGGTAAAACCGGAACAGCGCAATCCGGGCAGGGCGAAGATCACGCCTGGTTTGTCGGCTATGCGCCTGTCAGCCAGCCCAAGATCGCGATGGTTGTTTTTATCTAACATGGCGGTCATGTAGGTGTCACCGCCGCCAATATCGCACACGACATCTGGTTATATCTAAGAGATAACAGTTATCTATGAGAAAAAAGATTAATTTTCACAATTTTGACAAGGTGCTTTTTATAGCACCTCTGCTGATTTTTTTTATAGGTATAATAAGCATCTACAGCGCATCGTTCAAATCCCATCAGGATATTCTGCAGACTCTGGCCGTCAAGCAGATGCTTTGGATGGGTATCGGAGTACTGCTGGTTTTTTTGATCATCCGTACGGATTATTTTCAGCTACTTGATCTGGCATGGCCGGTCTATATTTTCAGTTTACTGCTACTGGTTCTGGTATTTCTAATGCCGGCCCGCCTGGGCGCTCACCGCTGGATTAGCATCGGCGGAGGTTTTAATATTCAGCCGTCGGAAATAGCCAAACTGGCTGTCATTCTGATGCTGGCTCGTTTTTTTGCCAATAACCGGCCTGAGTTTATTTCCAAAACGCGCCTGGCCCAGGCTTTTCTTATCGTGGGTGTGCCTTTTGCTCTGATCCTGAAAGAGCCGGATCTGGGCACTGGCCTGATCTTGATCCCGGTGTTTTTTTCAATGCTTTATCTGTGGGGATACAGCGGCAAGAAGATCGTTCTGATGATTGTGCTTGGGCTGGCGGCGGCTCCATTTTTAGCGATATTTCTAAAGGAGTACCAGCGTTCGCGCATTCTAGTTTTTATCAATCCCAGTCTGGATCCATTGGGCGCAGGATACACGATCATTCAGTCTAAAATTGCCATTGGCTCCGGGGGTATTTTCGGTAAAGGCCTATTGAGCGGAACGCAAAACCGGCTTCAGTTTTTGCCGGAAAAACATACGGATTTTATTTTTGGCGTGATCGGCGAAGAAGGCGGTTTCATAGCGTCCATAGCGGTGATATTACTATTTTGGCTGGTAGTACGGCGTGGCTATCAGATCGCCGGCCAAACTCCGGAGCGTTTTGGCAGTTCTCTGGCCTGCGGCATCACCACGATGATCGCGCTTCAAACGGTGATTAACCTGGGAATGACCATCGGTCTCTTGCCGGTAGTAGGAGTGCCGCTTCCTCTGGTAAGCTATGGCGGAACTTCAGTGATAATTACCATGGTTTGCATTGCTATTCTCTTGAACATCAAGATCCATAGGCCCCTCTTTTAAGCTTCCTTCAAATATTTATATCATCCTAACCTGTTTAATTATATGTATTTATGAGTTATATATTTTTTTATGCTGATTCATATTAATCAGTATTGAATATAAGTATAATTTAGTATATAATTTTTATCAAGACAGATCAAAAGTAATCTTTTAGTGATTAACAGTTTTTTGATAGGTATGGGGATGCGTATATGTTGTTTATATTGAGGATCTAAGAGTATATGAAGAAAGTCATCCATAAACAACTAGGCGAACTCTTGACCGAAAGCAAAATGATTACGGTTAGCCAATTAGAAGAGGGATTAAAATTTCAAAAAGAACGAGGCGGGCTACTCGGAGCGATCCTGGTGTCTATGGGGCATACGACTGAAGAGGCGATAGCGCTAGCGCTTACCACTCAGTATGGTTTGCCGTATTTGTCGCTGTCTGGCTACGAAATAGACAAGGATACCGTTATGATAATCTCTGAGGAGATGGCCAGGCGCTATGCGGTGATTGCTATCGATGTGATTGGGCCGGTATTGACGATTGCCATGGCCAATCCGTTGAATGCCAAGGCCGTTGAGGATGTCGAGCTGATCACGGGATTAAAGACTCAGATTTTTGTCGCGACAACTTCCGACGTGATGCAAACCATTGATCGTTCTTATAAGCAGGTTACTTAATTTTTGCCATGGAAAATTCGGTCAAACAGCGGTTAGTCAAAGTCCTTGTTGAATCCGGTCTGCTGAAGCTAGAGCAGCTTGAAACCGCGCTGAAGGTTCAGAGAGATAATAAAGAGCATCTTGCCGATATTCTAATCGGATTGGGTTACATATCCAAAGAAAGCTCACTACAGATTTTAAGCGCAGAACTGGATACGCCGATCATTCAGCTGTCCCGTTATAGGATTCAACCCGAAATCATTGCGCTGGTACCCAAGAAAATTGCCGAACTCTATAGTGTGGTTCCCGTCTCCAAGCTGGGCAACGTCTTGACGGTCGCGATGGCTGACCCGCGTAATCTCCTCGCCACCGATGATCTTACCCGGATCACTCATTTCAAGATTCGCTCTCTTATTTCTACGCAAAAAGATGTTTTGGACGCCATTGAGCAATATTATGGTGAGAATGTAAGTCAAGCGCTCAAGGATGTAATGAAGGGGTTCGATGAAGAGGGTGCTCTTGTGCTGGATGAAGGCGTTTCGGTCGGAGCCTCCGGGAGTAGCGTGCAGGACCTAATGCGCATGACCGAAGATGAGCCGATCGTCAAATTGACTAATTCAGTGATGGCGGATGCTGTTAAAAAACGCTCGAGCGATATTTTTATTGAGCCCGAAGAGAACTCGATGCGCGTGAGGTTGCGTGTCGACGGTCTTTTACAGGAAGCGATTATAGCTCCCCGATCGATGCATGCGGGAGTCGTCTCAAGGATCAAGGTAATGTCTAATCTGGATATTGCCGAGCACCGGGTGCCTCAGGATGGACGTTTTAAATTGCGTGTGGGCGAGAAGTTTGTTGATTTTCGTGTTTCTGTGCTTCCGACCTATTATGGAGAAAAAGTGGTGCTTCGCGTACTGGATAAAGGCGGCGCGATGCTCGACTTGGATAAGTCCGGTTTTGAGCCGGGGCCTTTAGGGGCGCTCAAAAAAGCGGCCTTGCATCCTCACGGTTTGATTGCGATCTGCGGGCCTACCGGCTCCGGAAAAACCACCACGCTTTATGGGGTGCTGAAAATGCTTGATAAGCCGGAGTGCAACATCGTCACGGTGGAAGATCCGGTTGAGTTCCAGATCGACGGTATTAATCAGGTCAGCATTCGCTCGGAGATCAATATGACCTTTGCGGTCGCCCTGCGTTCGATTCTGCGCCAGGACCCGGACATCATCATGGTCGGAGAGATACGTGATGGCGAGACAGCCGATATCGCGGTCAAAGCCGCTTTGACCGGCCATTTGGTTCTGAGCACTCTGCATGCCACAACAGCGGCGGGAGCGGTAACACGCTTTGTTAATATGGGTGTCGAGCCTTTTCTGATCACTTCCAGCATGCTGCTGGCGGGTTCGCAGAGATTAGTGCGCCGGGTTTGCGTC
>CAZAPB010000098.1:0-5821 GCA_964486835.1 uncultured Planctomycetia bacterium | reverse complement strand
CTTTTGGCCAAAGCCGTCAGCGGTGAGGCGGATGTGCCATTTTTTAGTATTTCCGGATCGGATTTTGTTGAAATGTTTGTGGGCGTCGGTGCGTCGCGTGTGCGTGATCTTTTCGACCAGGCCAAACGCAGTGTTAAACAGACTGGCCGCGGTTGCATTCTCTTTATTGATGAAATAGACGCGGTAGGGCGTCAGCGGTTTGCCGGTATTGGCGGCGGACATGATGAGAGAGAGCAGACTCTTAATGCGCTTTTAGTCGAGATGGATGGTTTTAACACAAGCGAATCAATTATTTTAATAGCGGCTACCAATCGCCCGGATGTTTTGGATTCGGCGCTTTTGCGTCCCGGTCGTTTTGACCGCCAAGTGATAGTGCCGCTTCCTGATCTTATCGGCCGCGAGGCGATTTTGAAAGTTCATGCCGCGAAAGTGAAGCTAGACCCCGTGGTGGATCTGATGCTCATCGCCAAACAAACCATATATTTTTCAGGTGCTGATCTGGCGAATCTTGTCAATGAGGGTGCGCTCTTGGCTGCCAGGCTCAACAAGGAATCTGTGGGGATGAGCGAGCTTCAGGAATCCATTGAGCGTGTCATGGCCGGTCCGCAGAGAAAAAGCAAAAAAGTCTCCGAGCGAGAGAAAAAAATTGTAGCTTTTCACGAGTCGGGGCACGCGCTTGTCGGTCTCCTGACTCCGAACGCTGACCCCTTGCACAAAATTACCATCATTCCGCGCGGAATGGCCGGCGGGTATACAGTGTCACTACCCGAAGAAGAACGCACGCTTCACAGTCTTTCTCATTTTCAAGCGCGTTTGCCTGTCATGATGGGAGGGCGCGTGGCTGAAGAGATCGTGTTTGGTGATATTACCACTGGCGCTTATGATGACCTTCAGAAGGCAACAGAGCTGGCGCGTAACATGGTCTGTCATTACGGGATGAGCCCCAAGCTTGGCCCAATGATCGTCGGCAAGGAGCATAACACCGTATTTTTGGGAAGGGACCTTGGGGAGGAGAGAAATTATTCAGATGAAACCGCTCGGGTCATTGATTCTGAGATCAAGAGGATTCTAGATGAGGCCTATGAAAGGGCCCGGAAAATCATCGCTGAAAATCGTGACAAACTCGATATGCTTTCGTCTAAACTGATCGAGAAAGAAACTCTGGACAGCGCAGAGGTACGTGTTTTTCTCTCGATTCCCGAGATGCCCGCCGCCGGCGCTCTGCTGGTCTAAAGGATGTCCGGAAAACCGGCGGATTGTCCCCGGAAGGTTTACGAGCTTGTTTTGGGAGAATCCCGTATTCTTCTTGGGGCGAAGACCAAGATCATGGGCGTGCTCAATGTGACCCCCGATTCATTCAGTGACGGCGGCAAGTATCTTGATCCGGGACGAGCCGCGGCTGCGGCACTGCGTATGCAGAGCGAGGGCGCCGATATTCTTGATGTTGGGGGAGAGTCGAGTCGCCCCGGAGCGCTCCCGGTCAGCGCTCGTGAAGAGATCCGTCGTATCCAGCCTGTTTTGCGCCGCATTAGCCGTACGATTCAGATACCTATTTCGGTTGATACTTATAAATACGATGTCGCTTCTATGGCTCTCAACGAGGGGGCGGTCATGATCAACGATATTTATGCGCTACGCAACAACCGCCGCCTAGCCAAGATGGTGGCGCGTTACAAAGCCGCTCTCGTTCTCATGCATATGCGTGGAACCCCGGGGACTATGCAGAAAAATACCGCGTACAAGGATCTGACGGGTGATATCTGCGTTTACTTGCGAACGGCCCTTGACCGGGCGCTCTCCTGTGGCATTTCCCGTGAGAGCCTAGTGATCGACCCGGGTTTTGGTTTTGGAAAAACTACTCAGCAAAATCTGAGACTTCTTACAGAATTAAATTTTTTTTCTCGGTTAAAGTTTCCGCTGGTTGCCGGGCTCTCCCGTAAATCATTTATTGGCGGATTGCTGGGACCGCTGACGGATTCAGGAACGGCGCTTTCTCCAGATCAGCGTCTTTATGGCTCGCTGGCGGCCGCGGCCGCGGCGATTGAGCGAGGCGCTCATATCTTGAGGGTACATGAGGTATTGCCTCATAGGCATTTGGCGGCTATTATGGATGCGGTCATAACAAGGGATAAAAACTAGTGCCGATCATCATTCATTTTATTGAGAACAACTGGAAGCTTGTTGCCGAGATACTGGCTTTCTGGTTTGCATATTATCTATTTTTTGTTTATATCAAGGACAGCGGCATGGCCCAGGCGCTCAAAGGCCTGGCGCTTTTGGTGATCTTTTTTTTCGTGGCTGAGTCTTTTGGGCTCAAGACAATACGTTGGGTGTTTTCTTATTTATTCCAGATATCCATCATCGGGTTCATCATTATTTTCCAACCGGAGTTGCGCCGCGGACTGGCAAGGATGGGGCAAAGTCCCCTGTTTAAAAGTTTTGTCAAAGAAGAAGGAGTTGCGGACGAGATCGTCAGATCGGTGACGCTGATGTCGCGTAACCGGGTCGGGTCTCTGATCGCGATCGAGAGGGAAGTCAGTCTCAAGCCTCAGATCGAGAGCGGTATTCCGCTGGACGGCGTTCTCACCGCGGAGCTGTTGACCACTATTTTTATGCCCAACACTCCTTTTCATGATGGCGGTGTTATCGTTCAGGGAAACCGTGTGATGGCCGTCGGCTGTCTTTTTCCATTATCCCAGACTCAAAATCTCTCCAAAGCGCTGGGTATGCGTCACCGGGCCGCGCTTGGCATGAGCGAAGAAACCGATGCGTTGGTGATAGTTGTTTCTGAGGAGACCGGGTTTATTTCGCTGATGAGCGGCGGTAAGATCTATCACAATGTTGATCCGGCAAAGCTCAAGGACCAGATCTACGCCGTGAGCCAGCCGCTCAAATCAAATGCGAAATGGTTAAAGCAGGGACATTGAAACCATGAAACTTTTAAAAGGCACCCTATTTCTGAAAGCCGCGTCTCTAATACTTGCCCTGCTTACTTATGGGTATATTCACCACGAGATAGAGTTGACCGATAAAAAGAACGCTACTGACGCTTCTTACCGTTTGATCAAGATGACCGCAAAGAGTATCCCGATCAAAGCGCGTCTGGAGACGCAACCGCCGGATGGCTATAGGATCATCGAGGAAAGGGTCTTGGTATCACCGTCGCATATGATGGTTGTGGGTCCCGAAGCACTGCTTGAAGAAGACTCGACGGCCGAGACTTCCATTATTGACGTTAGCGAGTACACCAAAACTGTTACCAAAAGGATCCCTCTTGAAAGCGTCGGCGGGACGCACCTTACCGGTAAGCCGTCGATGGTAGAGGTCACCATTCCGATTGAAAAAATAGTTTCGGATAAATCCTAATAATGCCCCAACTTGGTGTGAACATCGATCATATCGCGACTCTGCGGCAGGCGCGTATTCATTCGCTCAAGGAAATCGGTAGTGCTCTGTATCCAGATCCTTTGAAAGCCGCTATTATTTGCAGAAAAGCCGGCGTCCATTCGATAGTGATGCATCTGCGTGAGGACAGACGCCATATTCAGGACATCGATTTATTTCGTGTTCGTGAACAGGTTAAGATACGTCTTAATCTTGAGATGTCCATTGCTGATTCTGTGGTCTGTGTGGCTCTGCGTCTGAAGCCTGACCAGGTGACTCTGGTCCCCGAAAAGAGACAAGAAAAAACGACCGAGGGAGGACTGGACCTGATCCGCGCGGGGAGTGGTTTGAGCCGTTGTATCAAGGATTTGAAACACAAAAAAATGGAGATCAGTCTTTTTATCGATCCGAGCCCTGAGCAGATACGCGAGGCGGCAAGGCTCGGCGCGGAAGCGGTTGAGTTCCATACCGGAGACTATGCCAACCAGAAGAGTCGTGCCGGAAGAAGACATGAACTGACGCGGTTGGAGAGGGCTGTTGCTTTGGCGCAGCGGCTGGGATTGGCCGCGCATGCCGGCCATGGGCTGGACTATGACAATGTCGCCGCTGTCGCGCGGATAGAGGGCATCGGCGAGCTGAACATAGGGTACTCGATCGTTTCGCGGGCTCTCTGGACCGGTTTTGACCGGGCGGTCAAAGATATGCTGGAGCTTGTAAGCAAGTGAACAAGAACGCGATAGGCATTGATATTGTCGAGATCAAGCGGCTTGAACGCGTCAGCAAAAAATGGGGCAAACCCTTTTTGGAAAAAGTATACACTGCCCGTGAGCTGGCATATTCCAAGTCAAAATATTATCCGGCTCAGCACCTGGCCGCGCGATTTGCGGCCAAAGAAGCTATATTCAAGGCGCTGGGAGAGGTAACACGTAATTTTGTGGGTTGGAAGAATATCGAGATCTTGAATGATAGCTATGGAAAGCCCGCTGTTTATTGGCACGGAGCCGCGGAAAAGATCCGCAGGAAAAAAAATATCCGTGGCGCTCTGGTCAGTCTGTCTCATACCGAAAATTACGCGGTAGCGACCGCGATGCTGATATTCAAAAAAAGCTGACCTGTGGACCGCTTCCCTCTGATTCCGAGAAAAAAAAATACCGACAAATCGCATTATGGCCATGTGCTGGCGCTGGCGGGGTCGCGGGGCATGTCCGGCGCCGCTTTGCTGGTATGCCGCGCGGCTTTGGCGGCTGGGGCCGGACTTGTGACGCTTGGCGTTCCTCGGGGCCTGCAGAGCTTCATGGCTCGTCGGTCGATGCCGGAGGTGATGACACTCGGGCTTGGAGCGACGGAGAATTTGTCGTTTGATAGTAAGTCCGTAGTTGATTTTGTAGAAATAAGAAAGATCAGCTGCATTGTTCTCGGACCGGGATTATCTCTCAATCCCCGTACGCAGGATTTCGCGCGGCGGATCCTTAAAAATTCATCCGTGCCTCTGGTGCTTGACGCCGATGGCCTCAATAGCTTTAAGGGTAAAGCTGGTTTGTTGATTAAACGGCGGGCTTCCCTGGTAATGACGCCGCATGCGGGAGAGCTTGAAAGAGTTTTTTTAAAAAAAATCCCGGCAAATCCATTAAAGCGAGTCGAGTTAGCACAAAAACTCTCGTTAGAGTACAAGGCTGTTCTTGTTTTGAAGGGTCACAGGACATTGGTGGTCCAGGGCAAAGATGTGTATGCTAATCACACCGGTAATCCCGCGATGGCCAAAGGTGGGGCGGGTGATGTTTTATCCGGAATGATTGGTGCGTTTATCGCCCAAGGGCTTACGCCCTGGGAAGCAGCCAGATGGGCGGCCTATTTTCATGGCAAAGCAGGGGATATTGCCGTACGCACAAAAGGAGAGCTTGGACTTCTAGCCAGTGATATTATAGAATACTTGCCTCTGGCTTTTCGGAGGCAGAGTTAATTTTTCGCTGGAGTAGCTCAGCTGGTAGAGCAGCTGATTTGTAATCAGCAGGTCGTCGGTTCAATCCCGACCTCCAGCTTTTTTTGATTTGAGATAAAAGATCAAAGATGATAGATATAGAAAATTAGGATGGTTTTTTTATCTTTTATCTATTATTTTTGATCTATAATCTTTTTTTCGGGTAGGTACCAAAGCGGTCAAATGGAGCAGACTGTAAATCTGCCGGCTCTGCCTTCGAAGGTTCGAATCCTTCCCTGCCCATATTTTACTTTTTGTCATTTGGTTTCATTTCCTCTTACAAACTCTACGCTTAGCGAGTAGGGGTAGAGTTTTCTTATTTTGAGCCAATTCTGTGGCTTTACTCCTTTTCGTTGGCTTTTCGACCGTCTATGTCACGCGTATGTCACATGAAAATCTAGTCATATTGACCTTACCCCCAAAAACTGGACAGTTTACAAGTAGAGTCTCCTGGTGTAA
>CAZAPB010000097.1:0-5859 GCA_964486835.1 uncultured Planctomycetia bacterium | reverse complement strand
TCCAAAAGTCGATCCACCCGCGCCAGTTTTTGGGTCAAAATATTCTTGCGTAGCAACTGCCCCGGAGACGCCGATTTCTCAGACTCACGCTCGACTATCTCGGCTATTTCACGCTGGTATTCTATTTTTTTTCTGCTACGCACTTCTTGAACCGCGGCTACCCGATTTTCCCGATAAATAGACAACAGTGTCTCATCGCTAATTGTCTTTTCACCGATCCGCCCATCGCGCCCGACAAGCTTCTGCAACCTATCCGCCTGGTCATCATCGGCCTTTAGCAGTCTCTCAAGTCTGCGATCACCGGCATTGGGCGCGGCGAGGTTGAGCTCTTCCCTCAAGCGCGGACTGGACCAAAATAGATGGTCAACCGCATTGGTAATACCAATGACAGGTTTTCGTTGCACATCCGCCTTCAAAAGGATACGTTGCTCGACAAAAAAATCACCGGCTTTTTTTGCGTTTAATTGACTTACGGCGGCAACCTGTCCCCCGAAAAGATAAGCAAGCCTCACGATGAATTGAAGCGGAAAATAAACACCCCTATCCCTTCCCAGCGAATTACGCTCCGTTGAGTGCATGTAGGGCGTTTTTTCAAACCCGGGTAACTGAATTCCTGACGTAGTTCGCGTCCCGTGTATCATCCAGCTTACATAATTAGAAACAGCGTGTGTTTGCGAAGAGGAGCGGTTAACCACCTCTGCGTTTGGCGATTGCATGAAATATTTCTGAACATACGTCCCAAACTTAACATTGTCGTCGTTAAAATAATCGATGCCCGCCGGAACAAGCGTATGAGTAAAGAACACGATCTGGCCGCCTACCAGCGCCAGCGCCTGTTCATAGGTATATTTACTTCTCTTGACTCCATGTACCTCAACGGTCTCGTCAAGATACCCGCGGATAGCCGCGATCAAATAGGCGAATGTGGCGGTCTCATTCATATGAATAGGCGCATTCTTGGGATAGCCAAGTCTTTGACGCAGTTCAAACATGGCCAATCCGTACACCCAGTCCTGTTCAAAACGCTCGTGGGAACCCGTATGGTTGAAATAAAGTTCATTAAGAATATTCTGATCATCGGCAGGCATGACCACCTGAATAGGGCCGACCCGGGCAAGATAGAATTTGACCTTTACTTTTTTAGTCCTAATCCCATTAAGACCAGCCGGGAGATCAAGCTCCACCGTCGTATCGGTCACGCCATCGCCGTCTTTGATAGTCGGAAGGCCCAATGACTGCGGCGATGACACATAACGCTTGCCTAGTTTTGGAAGGCCGTCGGCATCCAGCTCAGAAGCAGGCACTCCTTCGCTATAGGCGGGTATACCCACCATGAACTCAGGCGCATCAGTATCTCCCTTCAGCGTTGTCGTTCCGCCCAGGTAAGCTAATGCGCGTGTCCACTCTCCAAAAAGTACACCGAGGCCTCCGGCGAAGCTTGAAATGTTCACGCCTTGGCCATTTTCCATAGCGCTGATGATGCCTTCCATACTAAGAAGAATTGGGGCGTGGCCTTTAAGCGTCTGGTAATAATCCGAGCTACGAATCCAGCCGCTCATCCATTCATAGGCTTTTTGAGCATCATTGACCACCTTCATGTCTTCCGCTGTCCAGGTAGCCCGATCTTTCGTGCGCAAAGCTTCAAGCTTGTGATAAAAGCGGGGGTCAAAATTGACGCCCAAGGACTCAATGTATGCAACGGCTTGGTCGACTTGGCTGGTGGCAACAATCGCGTTTGACGGCCCGCCTCCAGGGATTGCCCACGCCAGCTTGGCGCCAGACAACTTCGTGGCAGGTCTTTGATCTTTGATCTCTGATCTTTTATCTCCGGCGGAGCCGGACGCCAGTTTGGCGCCGTCAGACCCGCCTAGAAATTCTCTTTCGAATGGCATTAGAACAGCTAACAGTTCTCTTACAAAAGCACTACTTGACGCTTGCCCGGCACCAGCGACGCTCGCAGATTGGATTGGAATCTCCGCATCACCCTTTTTCATTTGTCCGCCCTCCGGTAGAGCCAGTGGAATAAAAACTTTCTCAGTTTGCGTAAAAGATCTTCCACCTTTAAACCTAAAAATCTTTTGTTTAAACTCGGTAAGCCAATACCTAAATTTATAGTAGGCTTGATATCCATTATTACCGTAGGTCGGGATGAGCGCAATAATCCCCCTGCCCTCGGCGCCCTGAGGCATGATACGGGCTATCTTAACTTTTCTTTCTTTGCCATTCTCACTAACGCTAAACTCAACGAATCCGGTAATCTCCATCAAGTCTTTGTCTTCATACATCATTGATATATCATCATCTTGAGCGCCGTGCAAAATTCGAAAGACATATCCCATCTCGGCCATCACATCCTTGAGCGCCTCCGTTACCTCATATTTGTCATGGCCCGAAAGATCCTCTCTGGTCCCTTTCCCGACAATGATTCTCAGCGCTTTTTGCTGGAGCCTGATCAAGTGGTTATAAGAAGCGATAAAATCCGGATTTCGTGAATAGACAGCGGTCTGCAGTCCTTCCAAAGCATTGACAGCCTTGTGCTGGCCGCCGACATAAAGAAAAACCATGTCGTCCAACAGACTTTTCAGATTAATTTTTGCGTCCTTCCGCAAATCCGGCAAGAACCGGGAGCTTTGTCCGTTGTCTGAGGCAAGATTATCAACAGCTAGGTTGTCCATCCCGTTAAAGAAGAAGGCATGATTTACGCCTCCCAAGACTCCTCCCAAAAAGTCTTCCGTGCCTCCTAAAATACCAAGCCTCTGCTCAATGCCTTGCACTGCCAATGCGATCGCCGCATGGTCCTCCGCCGTGACATTTTTTTCCGTAAGAGCCTCGATCAGCAGCATCATAAGCGCTCCTTCAATGATCTGGCTTCCTCCCACGCCGATAGCCGGAGGCACATTCATGGTGACCGTGACCTCTACTCCTTTTTTTCCAATCAAGTCGGACACCCGACGAACTCCCACTTGCTTGAATACCTCCAATATAGGCCCAAATTTGCCCCGGTCAGCGTCCCCATCCGGAAGTTCAAGCCGATCGATAAATGTGCGTTCAATCGGCGCTTCATTTGTATATTCGCTAATAAGGGTTACCTTGATCGCCCTGGAATCTAACCCGGAAACCCTAATATGAAAC
This sequence comes from uncultured Planctomycetia bacterium, assembly GCA_964486835.1. Taxonomy (GTDB): domain Bacteria; phylum Omnitrophota; class Gorgyraeia; order 2-02-FULL-51-18; family 2-02-FULL-51-18; genus CAMDWQ01. The sequence continues at coordinate 2,727 of CAZAPB010000097.1, read as the reverse complement.
GGCGGCGGGGTCTTTAAAGCTTCAGACTCTTGTGGTTTCGGATTCTTATTCGCCAGAAAATTATCAACGGTCGTCAAAGCTACGGTCATGTTTATCATCGGGTGCAAAAAGCCCGGGTCCGTAATAGGCTTGTCCGTTGGGAGCTCGTCGTTATTCAAAAACCAGTACAACCAGACGAGATCCTGAGCCGCTCCCACATAAAGCAATAATCTCATCCCCGCGGAATATTCATAAGCCTGAGTGATCTCTCTGGTAGGCTTAAGAGCATGGAAAATATTTTTGCCGTGCATTTTGGTCATTTCCCTCGATATCTCTTCATCCGCCTTGTTCATCGCCTGTTTGTAAGCGGCAGGGTCTTCACCCGCGCCGTGTTCGGCGGGTAAGTATTTTCCATAGATCTGGTAAAGCGCCAGATTAGCCACGGCCACATGAGTCAGAACTCGTATTTTCTCCCGAGAGGAGGTGCTAACATCAGCCGCTATTATATTATTGGTTCTAATCTGATCCTTAAGCGCCTGGGCAGCGGCTAGAAGAAAATCCGCGGGTTTATCGCTAAAAAGCTTATCGTTGCCTACAACAGGCTCTGGATTGATCTGCCCGTCCAACTTGGGTTTCATCACTTCGTCTATCTTCATTTGTTGGAGAACCTGAGCGACATACTCTGCTTTTTCTTCTCCGCTCGCCAGGCGGGCGAATGATAACGGTGGAGTTAGACGCCCGACCAAAATAACATCTCCAACAAGACGCTCGCCTTCACCTACTGGTTGCCCATAATGCCGCTCCTCAATGTATGTCTGCAAAGTAGATCCCGGCCTTGAATAAAAATATTCGTAACGAATATTGCGCGATTCAACATAATTTGCGGCATCACCACCGGTGCCCAAAACACCCGCATCTTTCATACCTAATACATCAATCAAAAATCGAACAACATGTTCAGCGGATACTTCAGCCCTATTAACGTCATACGCATTTGTTTCGTATCTAAACTTTTGCCCCAATTGCACGATTATCTGATTGCCATTCCAATCACACCCCCCGATCGTAAACGCCATTCTCTTGTTCGGCCCCGCCACCCAGTCGGTTTCGTTGCCTTGTTTTAGCACTGTATTACCATGTTGGATCAAATCCAAAACGCTGTGCCCGTTCAAAACTATTGGAACGACTCCTATGGCATTCATAGTATGCAACGGCTGCGTCGGCACACCATCACGAAACACAACCTTTCTAATACCGCTCTGGCCCGGCTCCAGATTCCATAGCCAAAAATTGCCTTCAAGTCGACTAAATGGATCCTCCAAATGCAAACTTTGAGAACCTCTTAAATTGAGCTCATCATCTCGTTCAATATCGGCCCCTATGCTGCCAATCTTTCCGATTTTGCCAAACTTTCCGATGGGCATGGCTACCCACTTTCCTGTAATTGGGTCTCTCTGCGGTCTCACCAAAAGAGTGTTGCCAAGAAGAAAGTGCCCCTGCGATCCGTTAAACGCTGCAACTATTTGATTTTTGCGAAAAGATGCGTCAGGGCCAATACTGAGAATTTCATCGGATGAAATTCTGTCGATATATCCTTTGAGCGTCCGTCCGAAAGTTTTAAAAGCATTGGGATTGAACATATTTCTATCGTTCCAAAAGCTCAGTACACGCGCCTGCTCATCATAATCTTGATAGAATCCAAATTCTTTGCCAAATATGTAAACTTCCCCCCTCACATCAACCTGGCCATATTTTGGAAAATCACTTGTATTTTCTCTAAGCTTTCTTTTCGTCTTTGCTCTATCCTCGAAAATAACCTTACCCTTCGCATCTCTCTCAAAAGGGTCGTATTCTACGCCCCCATATATTCTTACATTTTCATAGGCCTCAAACCCAGGTTCAATTGTCTTTTTTTGACCTAGTTCCATAGCTACCTTAGACTCCTGGTGATGCGCTTTTCCATTCGTTAATCTCGAACCTTGCGGACCACTTGTCTCCACCGGCTGTCCTGTCTTGCGTACTCCTGGCTGTGTCAGCGCCACATTATTCCTGGATATTGAAAAATTATTAGCAACCGTATCCACCAACGAAGCTAGCTTGGCGCCATCCCACCCGCTAGTCCTGCGCGCTACAGTCTCCATTTGTTGAAGAGTGGCTTTATCGCCATGAACTCCTTTTAATCGACCTGATACGTTGGCCGCCATCGCGGCCATATCCATGGCAGACGCTTTAGACTTTTGCATAATATCTGCTGTCCCCGTCGCTAAGGCAAGCCTGCGGGAATCTCCCTGCCGGATACCGTCATTGGGAGTAGGGATAAAACTCAGCATTTGACCCTTGACCTGTGCAAAGATGCCCGAATAATCAAATTTTGCCTCATCCCAAAAAATTGTCCGCAGGTTGTCACTGCCACGCATGATCCGCAGACTCTCCAAAAGCTTTTTAAAGCGACCATCATCAATAATTTTGTCCGTCTTAGTGCTATAAATCTTCATCACATCAGCAATAAGGGCAGGGTCAAGCATGTATTCATCATCATGAACTTGCACATAATAGTTTGCAGCGGTATTCGCGACAACTGTCGATACCATCCCCAACATATCCTTAGCCACCGGCTTGGCTCCGTCCAGCGAAGACGCCAACGCCAAATAAAAATCCGAGCCTTTAAACTGCTCTTCGAATTCTTTTGGTTTCTTGGTCAGGATCGCGATGTAGGGCCTGTCGGGGCTTTTCTCGTCGAACTTGGGC
>CAZAPB010000096.1:0-5878 GCA_964486835.1 uncultured Planctomycetia bacterium | reverse complement strand
CACTGTTATTAAGCATCTCTTTTTTTCCTCACGGTTCATGCGCATCGCCTGGGCGCTGACAGCGCTCTCCTCCACGCTCACTACCTTGACGCTCTCCGCCACTGAAAGGATGGAGAAAATTCCCACACCCGCATAAAGATCAAAAAAAACATCAGGCTTGACCGACTTGGCCCAATCAGCAACCTTTGCGGCCACCAGACCCGCGACAAAGAGATTGTTTTGAAAAAAACCTTTTGAGCTGACCAGAAATGATTCGTCCAACAGTCTGGCGCGGAAAAAAACCTCCTCAACATCGGTAATGATCTGGCCGTTTTCCGAAACACGGGCGGTCAACTTGCTGATACCCTTTTTAATTTTGAACTTCCCGCCAAAGAGCGCAGACAATCTTTCGTCGGCGATAAGGCAGTTTTTTACCACCAACTTTGAAATATTATCCTTGCCGATATACCCCAATGCCCGCTCGGATGACCGGCGGCTATCTTGGTCCCCCACCGTGTGAAGCGTCACTCCGTTTCGATAACCGTGCTCGCGATCCGAGGCAATGATGGGACTGACCAAGCCTAGATCAACCTCGGGAATGGACCGAAGAATATCGCTCAATTGCGACTCTTTAAGACGCAGTTCTTCCACGTATGAGACATGCTGATACTGACAGCCGCCACAGCGAGAAGCATAATGGCAGGCAGGCTCCAAACGATGCGGCGAAGCTTTGAGGACACGAATTAGGCGCACGCGAGAAAAATTCTTTTTTTCCTCAAGAACCCCGGCCGTCACTTCCTCACCGGGAAGCGCTCCCTCGACAAAATAGACTTTGCCCTGATAATGAGCGATGCCGTCTCCGCCGAAAGCGCTTTTGACGACACTTAAAGTGATCTGCTTAGCGGCGCTTACCACGCTCAATCATGAACCTGTTCGAGTTTTTTGGCCTCAATCTGGGCTTCGAGAGACGCCGAAAGACGCTCGTTATCGCGGTTGGCTTTCTTCAGGTCATTCTTCAGAGATGAAATGTCGGCTTCATAGGAGATAGTCTTAGCCTCCAGGGCCTCTTTTTCTTTGAGCAACAAGGAATAACGCGAGGACGCCTTTTCGAGCTCTCCGCCCAAGTCGCCAATCTTGACGCTTTTATCCTTGATCACCTGGTTTAGGCGTTCCGAATCGGCTTGGGCACCGGATTTCACGTCGGAGATCTCAAGATCTTTTTCCTTCACAGTCTGGTCATATTTTACCGCGCCTTCTTCCATCCCCCTTTTCAAATCCGCGATCTGCCCATCCTTCTCGTTGAGCTCGGCGGCATGTTTATCGGTCATTTCCGCGATCTTGACCTCAAGGTCGTGAATGTTGCCTTTGAGATCCAGAACGACATTCTCATTTTCGGTAGAAGTGGTCTCAAGGCGATACTTCAGGTCATTGAGCTTGGTCTCGGCGGACACGCGGCCCTCGTTCTCTCGCAGTAAAAGGAGCCCCAAGCCTACGACGGCAAACGACAAAATTCCTACGATGATTTTATTTTTGCTAATCGGCATAAGAGTCCTTTAAAAAGATGAAAGTTTGAAACTCGGTCTTGACTGCACCCTCGCAAACCAAGCAATAATATTTTTAAGATCGCCAGGAATACCACTGCCAAGCATCGGCAGAGAAGCGATATGCGGCGTCAAGGAAATATCGGCCAGTGAAAAATCCCCGAAAAGATAATCTCTGCCCTCGAGCATTCCGTCCATTTCCTTCAAAACCTCGGCGATCTCGGCGCGGAGCTTTTGCTTGCTCTCTTCTTTTTGCTGATCCTTGGGCTTAAGAAGACATTCAATGACCAAAAGACCGATCTTTAGCACAAATCTCTTGTCGCTGGCCGCTACCCACGCGCGGATCTGACCGCACAGAGCCTCATCCTTGGGCATCAGAGCGGGCACCGGATATTTTTTTTCCAAATATTGATTGATCTGGAAAGCCTCAGCCATGTAAACATCGCCGTCGATGATCGCAGGCACTTTCCCCTGCGCGCTGGCCTTGCGAAACTCGAGGTCTTCCTTGGAAAAATCAGGCGCGTGAGTATTAACCGCCTCAAAAGAGAGGTTCTTTTCGTGGAGTGCTATTTTGACTTCGCGCGAATTACCCGAACGTGGAAAACAATAGAGCTTCATGATCAAACCCCCAATGACTCAAATATCTGCTGGGCTGTCAACTCGGCCTGGCGCACACAATCAGGGATGCCCACCCCTTTGTAGCTGGAACCTGTCAGGTAGAGGCCTTTGCGCCGCACAAGCCGCCGCTCGATCTCCGACACTAGATCTAAGTGACCGATGGTGTATTGTACCATAGCCTTAGGATAGCGCCGTAGACGGGTAAACACCGGTCCCCCTTGTATTCCCAGGTATTGGGCCAGTTCCGAGATGGCTTGCGCCAGAATATCCGCGTCACTTTTTTCGAAGTGATCGCGTCCGAAAGCCCCTCCCACGAACGCCCTCAAAAGCACATATCCCGCCGGCGCTCTGCCTTCAAATTTACGATTTGAAAAAGTACAAGCAATAACCAATTTTTTTTCCACCTCAGGAACCACAAAACCGAAACCATCCAACGGATGAGTGATTTGACCGGTCCGGTAAATCAGGTTGATGGTCATGACCGACTCGTACGAGATCTTGGAGAGTAGTGGCGTTAACTCGTCATCCACGCCGAGCAAACCAGACGCTTGTTTGGCCGAGGAAGTGATGCATACCGCATCAAAAGATTCCTTTCCGCTCGCTCCCAGATCAATGCTCCAGCGAGCCGAACCCTCGGCGAGCCGGATGCTCTTGATGCTTTGAGACATCCGAAAGCATGACGGCGGTATGGTTTTGGCCAGAGCGTCGATAAAAGTCTGTGTGCCCGCTTTAAACGAAATAAAAAGACTGTAGCGCGGTCCGCTAACCGCAGATCCTTTTCTTCCACGAAAAGCCGCCCGCAGGCCGTTGGTCAAACTGCCGTATTTTTGCTCCAATTCAAAAAAACGCGGCATCGTGGCACGCAAGCTCAGCCGGGCGGGATCCCCGGTATAGACACCGCCGAGCATCGGCTGAGCGACTCGCTCCAATGCCTCGCGCCCAAAGCGCCGCACCACGAACGACGCAAGACTTTCGTCCTCCGATCCATTTTTTTTCGGGATGAACGGCTCGGCCATCATTCGAAATTTACCCGGCCACGAAACGATCGATGAACGCAGAAATGAAACAATATCCAGCGGCGCTGTCAGATAGAATCCTTCCGGCATTGTCAGAAGCCTTCCGCCTCTGGCGATAAAGCTTCGCTGGTTAGCTTTACAGGTACCCATGATCTGCTCATCGAGGCCCAACTCTCGCGCCAGAGTCAGAGCCCAGGGCTTATCCGTCATAAAAGCATCGGGCCCTTTTTCTAAAATAAAACCGTCGGCCTCTTCTGTTTCAATCGTACCACCCAGCCTCCGGGCGGCTTCGAAAAGAACGATTTCAAAATCTTTTCCGGAACTTTTTTTGAGTTTTAAAAGATAGTAAGCAGTCGAAAGACCCGAAACACCGCCTCCGATGATCGCGACACGCGGGACGCTCATCACAGACGCGCTTGCAAAAGATCCGCCGCAAGCCGGATAAATTTTGGATGGTCCGCAACAGTTCTGGCGCGGTAATAGGACAATCCGAGTTCTTGGCAAAGCATGCCGCACTCATAATCCAGATCATAAATGACTTCGACATTGTCACAGAGAAAACCCGGCGAGACTAAGACAACGCTTCTGTATCGGGTGCGATCGAGCGCCTTGATGATCTTTTCCACGCTAGGCTCAAGCCAGGGGTCGCGCGGATTGCCACTGCGGCTCTGATAAGCCAGACACCAGGAGCCGATAGGAATCTTTTGGGCGATCAGTCGGGACAAGTCGGAAAAATGTTTGTCGTACTCGCTCTTTTGGGCCATCTCAACGGGGATCGAATGCGCGGAGAAAATAAAAAATGTCTTTTCGAGCTCATGCGGGCCAAGGGACATGATGACCTTGGCGACTTCATCGGCCTGTGCTTCAATGAAAAGAGGGTTCTGGTGAAACGGCTCCGTATAAGTGACCGCTATATTCTCGATCTGTGCCTCACACTTGGCCTCTTCTACTCTTTCCACGTATTTCTCAAAACTGACATAGGAGCGCAGAGGGGCCAAAACCAAAGCCGCTACCTTCCTGATGCCATCCTGGTTCATCTGGCGCAGTACATCCCCCAAAGACGGAGATGAGTGGCGAAAACCCACATAAACAGGAATATTCACTCCGCGTCTGGCAAATTCAGCCTTGAGAGCTTTTTTCTGAGCGTAAGTAACCGCGTTGTACGGTGACACTCCGCCGATCACTTCATAATGATGCACGACTTCGTCGAAACGAGCCTGCGGAATCCTGGCGCCTCTTAACACACTCTCCAAAAACGGCCTCACCTCGTCCATGGCCATCGGACCGCCAAAACCGATCAGCATTACCGCTTGTTGATTAGTTTTTATATTCATGCACCATCTCTATTAGAGCGATCACATTACTCTCGGGTGTTTGCGGCAAAACACCATGTCCTAGATTGAAAATATGCCCCGGCCTTCCGCCGGCCTCTTGGAGTATCCTTTTGACATGCTCTCGGATCAGAGAAACCGGCCCAAGTAATAACTCCGGATCAAGATTGCCCTGTATCGAGCGGTCATGCCCTATTTTTTTCCAAGCCTGGTCCAGTCCGATGCAGTTATCCGCGCCGATCACATCTGCCCCGGCTTGGCGAATAAGCTCCAACAGATGCGCGCTTTTGGTGCCAAAATAGATGACCGGCACTCCCTTACGGATATTTTCAATCACCAGGCGCGAATAAGGCAGTGCGTATTTCTCATACTCGGCGGCGGACAGATTCCCCACCCAGCTGTCAAAAAGCTGGACGGCCTGCGCCCCCGCCTCGATCTGTGCATTCAAATGGCTCGCGGTGACCTCCGCAATCTTGGCCATCAAAAGCTTCCAGACGCCCTCATCAGCGGACATAAAATTCTTGGTCCGTGTAAAATCCTTCGACGAGCCTCCTTCAATCATATAAGAAGCCAGCGTGAACGGAGCGCCCACAAAACCGATCAGCGGGATATCGGCCTTGAGCGCCGCGCGCGTTTGCCGGATGGCCCGGTAGACAAACGAGAGCGAATCGGCTACATCAACCGCGCGAAGATTTTCCACGTCCTTTTTAGAACGCACGGGACAGCCAATTACCGGCCCATCCCCTTTGCTGTAGGTCAATCCCAATCCCATCGGCTCCAATACCAAAAGGATATCGGAAAAAATAATCGCCGCGTCAGCGCCAATTTTTTGCTGGGCATGCACCGTGACCTCTGTGATAAGGTCTACGTTCTTGCACAGGTCAAGAAAGGATACTTTTTCACGAATATCACGGTAATCCTTCATGTATCTGCCGGCCTGACGCATCAGCCATACAGGCGTAAATGGCGTTTTTTCGCGGCGGCAGGCCTTCAGGAACGGGCTCTGTTTCAGTTCCTCCTGGGCCACCAGCACATCGGAGCGAATCTCGGCCACGCAGGCCATGCTCGCCCTTTTCCGGGCCAGAACATCGGCCGCATTTTCCGCGACAGCCATGATCAGTGAGCCCATCTTCGGGCTCTCAGGCTGGATATCCACCCCAACTCCGCGAGCGATCAGCGCCTCGGAACAGTCGGGACCCACCGAAGCAACCGCCATTTTTTCGAACGACGAAAGAAATTTTGTTTTCAATCCCATCTGGGCCGCAACCTGCAGTGCATGCTCGATCTGAACTGCCGTAGTAAATACCGCAACGTCTATTTTCCCTTCGCTGATCGCCTGAATCGCCGTTTTCAACGGACCCAGATCGTCAGGAAGTTCCCAACGGTAAACCGG